>JAFCZI010000065.1 GCA_019314425.1 Deltaproteobacteria bacterium
CCGGCAGCGACGCCTTCCTCTGGATGCTCGACTTGAGGATTTTTTCGTCTCCATTGATGCACTCAATAAAGAGTACGGGATGGTCTGTAATGAATCCGGTGATTTTTTCTCTTCGCTTTAAGCTTACGTTGGTGGCATCCAGAATGGCCACATACCCCGTCCTTCCCAGGTAGTCGACCGCACGGCCCATGTTGGTGATGGCGATTTTTTCCCGAAGTTCAACCCCTTGCTGGTTATCCGGGTTGTAAAATTCAGGTTTTGAACCCTCTATGCCGGCGAGTCTCCGTCTGAGATCGCCATTGTTGAAAATGCCGGTTTTGATGCCGTACTTGGTGAGATTTTCTTTCAACTTGTAGGCAATGGTGGATTTTCCCCTTGCGGGAAGACCCACCATAGCGATGTAGAGTTTGTTGTTAAGCATGATGGCCTCGTAAAAAGTCACGAATCGATCTATAGATGGCGTTGTAAAAGGTTCCATATACAAGGCGTTGTGGTTTTTCAGGACCGTCGGGCATACAAGTCGTATGTTGAGATTCTGAAAAATCACTGCAACGCAGTAGATGGGACTTTTTCCGGCGCCATCAACTACTAACCAAATCTCCTTTTATTTTTCATCCTCCTTGTAAAAGGCAGCGCCTCACGCCGGGGCGCTGCCTTAATTCGATCATAAAAAACAGAAAATAACGAGTTGTTTTTAAGCCCTTGAGAACATTTTTGGAAAACGACATGGGGGATCTCTCACTAGTGTACCATCACCCGTGAAAGCAGGCGCCCGACCCTTTTGAGGCTCTGGAGGCTGTCTGCGGCCATGAAGTGGTCCACATACGGCAGCGCTGTGTTCATTCCCCGGCAGAGGGGTTCATAATCCGGGTCTCCCGCCAGAGGGTTCAACCAGATCACCGTATGACATTTGCGGCTTAAATGTTCCATCTCCCTTTTCAGAATAACCTTAGCCCCCAGATCCCATCCGTCACTCAACACCACCACAACGGTCCTTTGGCTGAGGAGCCGTGGGCCATGGATTTCGTTAAATTGGTGGAGAGAAAAACCGATGCGGGTGCCCCCGGACCAATCCGGGACTTCGTGAGCGATATGGGAAATGATTTTTTCAAAATTCATGTGGCGAACGCTGAAGGTGATGGAAGTCAGCGAGGTTGAAAACACAAACACTTCCGCCCTGGACCCTATGCCTCGAAGCCCCAGGAGAAAGGGCATGACAAACTGCACATACCGATCCATGGAACCGCTGACATCGGCCAGGATCACCAGTCGTTTGAGCCGCATCTTTTTCCGTTTATAAAACAGCTCAAAAGGAACGCCCCCGGTTTTCATGCTTTTTCTGATAATGCGTTGAAAGTCCATTCCTCCGGATTTTCGGGAGCGCCTTAACCGCCTTGACTTATCTACTTGAAAGGGCGCCATCATCTTTTTGAGGGCCAGGTTGGCCACCTGAACATCGGCCTGGTTAAACCGGCCCAGGTCTTTTTTTTCAACCGCAGATACAACCGGGGTGTAGGCCACACCTTCAAGCCACTCCCGGGGGGACTTGTCATCCGCAGGTGCTTCGTTTTTTACTTCCAGCAGGCATTCCTCCCCCTCCCCTTCGTTTCGGGCATCCGGGTCAGGCCGCAGTTTCACCTCTTCCTCCTCTTTTGAGGGCTCTTCCCGCCACATCCAGAATTCGTCAAAAAGCGTCTTAAACTGAGCCCACTCCAGATCACTCGTGGTCAGGTTGGAACGGATACAGAAAAAAAAGTCCGCCCTGTTTTCGAGGCCGACCACCTCAAGTGCCCGCAAGGCATCATGAATACTGCTTTGAAAAACCCTGAAGCCACGGTCCTTGAGAAAAGCCGCGAATGCGATCATTTTCCTTACCAGACCTTCGTTTCGATTCCTCATGGATGCACCGCTGAAATAATCTGAAACCTAAAATATACATTCAATTTTTTCGAAGAGAGATATCAAACCCATTAATGCGGCCTGAAATATCATCCTTCCCCCGGCCAATCTTCCAGGTATACTCCCCGGATATCCGCATCAGCCCAGATCTCCTGTTTGAAACGCTCGATATCCTCCTGGTACTTGAGAAAACATCCCAGGGTCTCCCGGACCACATCTTCATCCAGATATCTTTTTTCCATGGCCATGAGGGCCCTGGCCCAGTCAAGGGTCTCGGAAACACCGGGTTTTTTCAGGAAATCAAAGGATCGGATCTTCTGCATGAAGTGGGTTACCTGCCGGGCAAACCGTGATTCAACACCCGGCAGACGCGCCATGATGATCTCATACTCCTTCTCAAACGAGGGATAATCAATCCAGTGATACAGGCAGCGCCGCTTCAGAGCATCGTGAACATCCCGGGTGCGGTTTGAGGTCACCACCACTATGGGTTTCTTTTTGGCTTTCAGGGTGCCGATTTCGGGAATGGTGATTTGAAAATCGGACAGCACCTCCAGAAGAAACGCCTCGAACTCTTCGTCGGACCGGTCGATTTCATCAATGAGGAGGACGGGGGCCTTGTCATCGGATTTTCGAATGGCTTCGAGCAAAGGACGTTCCACCAGAAATTCAGGTCGGTAGATCATTTCCTCAATCTCGTCTTTTTCCTTTTCTCCCCGTTCTTCGAGCCGGATGTGCAAAAGCTGCTTCGGGTAATTCCACTCATACAGGGCCGTTGATGAATCCAGGCCCTCATAACACTGAAGACGAATCAGATCCGTCTGAAAAAGTTTCGCTATGACAACGGCCACTTCCGTTTTGCCCACACCCGGTTCCCCTTCAAGGAAAATGGGTTTTTCCAGTTTATGGGCCAAGAACAGCACGGTGGCCAGGGCCCGATCCGCCACGTAACGCCCCTTGGCCAATTCAGAAATCACCTGCTCTATTGATTCAAAATGGGTTGACAAAGCTACCTCCTTTCTTGATCTTGGACAAAATGGCATATATTGTAACGCTGAAAAATGACTACAACGCAGTAGATGGAACTTTTTACGACACCATCATCCTTGATTTGAAAACAGCTATACTTTATGATCGGAATGCAGGTCAAGATGACAGTCAGGGAATTCGCCATGAAAAAAAAGAAAAAAGGGAAAAACCCCTCCCCTGCCTTATTGCAGGAACTGGCGACACTGAAGAGCGCCGCCGCAGCCAGGGGGATACATGTTCATTACGACCGGCTCGAAGCCGCCGGGTTACGGCTCGATGGCGGCCTGTGCGAACTCAATGGAGAATATCACATCTATATTGAAAAACGGAAATCCGTTGTGGATAAAATTGATTTTCTTGAAAATTATCTTAAACAGTCACCCCCTCCAAACATCCCGGAAATAAACGGATCGTAGAAGAATGACTTTTTTGCTGATCAACGTCCATTTTTATCGAAAAAGAGCGCTCCTCATCTGTGTCGCTATTTTTATGCAGGGGTTTTGCCTCATGGCCCCCTCCGATTCGGAAGCGAAAAAACGCATTCCATGCAGAAACCAGATCAAATCCACCGATTCTTTCCTGGTAGCAACGCCGGAAGGAAAAGTGATTTTTGAAAAAGATGCCACGAAACAACGCATTCCGGCATCAACCCTCAAGGTGTTGACGGCGCTGGCGGTACTTGACCATTTCGGTCCTCTTCACCAATTCAGGACCGAGTTCTACATGGATTCGGCCAGCGATCTGAAGATCAAAGGGTATGGCGATCCGCTCCTCATCTCTGAAGTCCTGAGCCAAATATCGATGATACTGACAAGAAAAACCGGGTCTTTTCGAAATATCATTCTGGACAACACCTATTTTTCGTCACAGATCAAGATACCCGGTTGCCAAAACACAACGAACCCCTACGATGCGCCTATCGGGGCTTTATGCGCAAATTTCAACACAGCAGCCTTTAAACGGAAAAAAAATGGGAGAATTTATTCCACCGAGAAGCAGACACCCATGATCCCGTTCATGGAAAAGAAAATTCGCGCCCTGGGTCTTAAAAGCGGCAGGCGAACCTTTACCCACAATTCAAAAGAGGCCGCCCTTTATGTGGGAGAATTGCTGCGATATATGCTCAAAAAAAACGGGGTCAAGACACAGGGAGAAGTCCATTTTGGATCGGTTTCCCCTGAAGACACCCTCATTTTCACCTACAGATCCACCTTCCCAATGGAAACCGTTGTGGAAAAGATGCTGCACTCTTCAAGCAACTTTATGGCCAATCAGGTTTTTGTGGCACTAGGGGCATCGGTTTACGGCCCGCCGGGGACCCTGGCCAAGGGCGTCCGTGCCACCCAGGCCTACATCCAAAAGGAATTGGGTCTGAAACATATCAAGATCGTTGAGGGCTCCGGTTTGTCGAGAAAAAACCATCTTTCCGCATATGACATGCTGGCAATTCTGGAAAAATTCAAACCGTATAAGGCGCTTCTCAAAAATCAGGGGCAGGTGTTCTACAAGACAGGGTCTCTTCGCGGCATCAGGGCGAAAGTCGGATATATCGAAAGCCAACGCCTGGGCCCATGCAGTTTTGCCATCTTTTTCAACCGGGGAAAATCAAACATGCGGGCCATGATCCGCTGTCTCAAAAAGGCAGTCAATCAGGCGGCTGATCGCCAGGCGGGGATGATCAAGATCCATCCCAGGCATGATGTTCCCAGTTTTTGACTTGAGACCTTGATGGCGTCGTAAAAAGTCCCATCTACTGCGTTGCAGTGATTTTTCAGAATCTCAACATACGACTTTGTATGCCTACGATCCTAAAAAACCACTACGCCTTGTATATGGAACCTTTTACAACGCCATCTACAGATAGATTCGTGATTTTTTACGAATGCATCAACCTTATTTCTTCTTGAAAAGGGCCTCCAGAGCTTCCCTTGCGTCACCGCCTTTGCGCCCTTTTTTCACGGGAGTCCCTCTCGGCCTGTAATATCCGCAGAAATTGGCCCGCTCTTTGTCTGTAATCCGCTCCGCCATCACTTCCTTACAGTCGTTATACGCATGATGATCGAAAAACTGGCACTGCTTGCAACACCTTAAATCCCTTGTACATTGGGGGCACGTGTCATTTCGCATAACCTTGTCTTTCAATTCGATTCCCGCCCCGCAAAAAGCGCAATGCATCACTCTTCCTCCATTTCAAAAATCACTACCCAGTTCCATCTGGAACAAAAAAATAAACATAAGGGAACTTCCAAAAAATAATCTACGCATCCTGCTTGCCCTTTTGCCCGTTTTCTACGTTGTGATAACAGGCACATAGCTCACTATGCGCCTGCCATCACGCCTTGAAAACGAACAAAAATTCTGCACGATATGCGTATATTATTTTCTTCCAGTTCCCTAAAATCTGCATCCCGAACCCTACCGTTTCCGTGGGTTTTTAAACAAACCACTTGGAATCCTGACCGTAATCAAGCCGTCACATACCACCAGATTGAAGTTGTCAAAAAAAGAGGTCAACGCGACCGCCCTGCCCATACCGAACACAGGCGTTTAAAAAAGCCAAAGGCCGGGCGATCCATTGTGAATTAGAAGATAATGGCGTTTTTGTTCAATCCAGGGGCAAACGAACCTTAAAAGAGGAAATGCCGGAAATCCATAAGGACATCTCCCGGGTCGTTAGTGTAGGCATAAAGCCGGTTTGGCATGCAAGGTTGCCACGCTGAAACCGCTGGGTGTCATAAAAGGTTAAACGAGACCTTTGCAAAACATCCGCTTATCCTTGCGCTTTTGTTCCTTCAGGTCAACAAAAAAACGATTCATTACATCCGCAAAACATCATTTAATTTTTCCACTTGACTCAATCACCCGATTTCCCTATCTTCCCCATCATAATGGAAAAAGAAAATAGAATCGCATCCATCATCCTGGCCGCCGGCCGGGGCAGTCGTATGAAAGGCTACGGGGGCGCTAAAACCCTTCTGCCGCTGATTCCGGAGACTTCCCCTTATTCGGGGAAAAGACCGATCATTCTGCATATCATCGAAAACCTGCCCCCCGGTCCAAAGGCAGTGGTTGTCAACCACAAAAAAGATGATATCCGTGAGGCAACACAACACCTCGACATTACCTACTGCGAGCAGCCCGTTTTGAACGGCACCGGGGGCGCTTTGCTGGCGGCAATGCCTTTCCTTCAAAAACAGGGTTGTCAAAACCTTCTTATCACCATGGGGGACGTGCCCTTTGTGGCGCCGGAAACCTATGCCTCACTTTTAAGAGCGCTTGAAACCCATGATCTGGTGGTCCTGGGCTTCATGCCCGAAGATAAGAAGCAGTACGGTGTCCTTGAGATCCGGGGAAATCAGGTCCGGAGAATCGTGGAGTGGAAATACTGGAAACATTATTCGGCAGAAGACCAGAAGATCCTGGGGGTCTGCAATTCGGGCATCTATGCGGCAAAAAAAGACAGTCTCCTTCACTCCCTTGCAGTACTTGCATCAAAACCCCATATGGTGCAAAAGGAGGTCAACGGCGTTGTTTGTGATCAGGAAGAATTTTTTATAACGGACCTGGTGGAATACCTGCCCCGGGAAGGGCACAGCGTCGGGTACATCATATCAGACAACGAAAAAGAGGTCATGGGCATCGACGACCTCTCCTCTCTGTTAAACGCCCAAAAAATCTACAAGCCCCCCTCAAACCACGCCTGATCTAATCGCCTGACAGGATGCGGCGGAGCTTTTCCAGGTCGGCATGCGCCTGACCATACGCCTGAAGCCTGAGCGGGTAATGGCGTTGATTTCGCCGGTATTGTCGCCCACAGCTAACTCCCGGGCGAGGAACTGACCGCCTCCACGGTGAACTCGCTCAAATCATCGGGAAGCTCAGCAAAAACAACCATAAAAGGAATTGTGGCGCCGGACGTGACATCAAGGTTCTGTTTGACCATACCGTCACGGTTGTCCGCTGCCTTGATAATCTCATCCAGCGGAAGCGTTTTGAGCTCCTCTTCACTGAAGGTATTCCCCGCATAAAATGTTTTAGAGAGCACCACAACACCTTTATTGTCAAGGATACTCCCCTTAATCATAATGTAGCGCCTTTTTTGTGGATATTTATTGGTGACCGTACCACGAATGACGAAAAGCGGGCCGCTTTTTTCCGTATTGACAAATACCCCGGTCACTGAACCGAACGTCAGGAGCCGGGCGCCTGTATCAGCGGGCCCCTTTGTTTCCGAAGAAGGGTTCAGCAAAGAAAGCACTGACGGCGGAATCAAATCCGCTTCCCACGCATAGTATGCGGCAGCAACTCCCATAAGAACGAAAAGCAGCGGAATCAACACCGCCATGGAACGCTTTGAAGATTTCTTTGGGGGGGCAGACACACTTTCAGGCTCACCTTCCGCTTCCTTTTCCTCGCTTGCCTCTGCCTCATGTTCTTCCCTCATATCCATGGCAGGAAAAATAGGCGCCGGACTATCAGCCGGTTTTTCTTCTCCCCAGCTGGCTTCTTTGGACAAATCGTCAATCTCATCATCACGTTGGGTCTCTTCATCAGGAGCACTTCTGCCCGCCTCACTAAAAACATCCTGGTAAATCACATCCAGATCAGATTCCAGCCCCGCCCCGGCACCTTTTTCTTCCGCTATCTCAGAATCCTTTTCAGCTTCAGGAAGGATTTCATCCGCCTGTTCCGAAGCAACAGGCGCAACAATCTCAAAAACATCAGCGCTTTCAACCGTCTCATCCGGTAAAACGGGGGGAGAAGGATAGGCTGTAAATACATGGCGACACCGGGAGCATCTGACTTTTGACCCCTCTTTCTTGAGCAGAGACTCATCGAGTTTGAACTCCGTTCGGCAACTTTCACACTGGATAACCATAATATCCTCCCAAACCATTTATTTCAGACGATAGATTTCAGGTAAATAGCGGTATTCCTCATTACAATCAAGCCCGTAACCCACCAAAAAGCCATCCTGAATCTGAAATCCACAATAGTCCACAAAAACATCTTTTTCTTTCCGTTCCAGTTTGTCAATCAACGCACAAATTTTAAGGGAAGACACCCCTCTTTGCTCAAATTTTTCTTTTAAATATGAGAGGGTCAACCCTGAATCCACAATGTCTTCAACCAGGATAACGGGCTTTCCCTCAATGGGAAGTTCAATGTCTTTGGTCAGTCGAACCGAACCGCTGGACTGCATATTGGAACCATAGCTGGCCGCCCGGACAAAGTCCATTTTCGTGGGGATACGAATGGCGCGCATTAAATCCGCAAAGAAAAATACAGCACCGTTGAGAATCCCAATTAAAACCAAATCCTCCCCCTCATAATCCGAACTGATCTTTTTTGCAAGCGCCTGAACACGCTTTTGAATCGCTTCCTTTGAAATACACAATTCTTTTTCCAATCCATCCCCCTTCAACCATTTTGGTGGTAGAGCATATGAAAATGGGCGGTTTTTGTCAAACAATTGAATCGTTATGCCAAGTTCCCCTCCGGAAATGGCAGTCGCTCCTTTTTTCGGTAAGCAAGGGCCTGACCGGAAGCAATCAGCGTATCCTTCTTGAAATGACAGCGCAGGGAACATCCAGCATGTTCCCGGTCTTGAAACCCGCCTGAAGATCCACAACCGAATAAGGAGGGTTTGAAACCGTCTTTCGGATTCTGCCAGAGCTCTCCAGGTTTTTAAACGACTGGTTTCATCCCCGGAACTTTCAAATTCCCCAGGTTTTTTTCGCGAGCTGCGGATTTCCAGAATTTCCCATTATTATTTTTTTGCCTTTCAAAAAAAATCCCTATGGTATAAGGGAATTATATTTCTTATAATATCTTATCGTTTTTCCTTTTTGGCAGAGATTGCACCTGTAGGCATAAGGGAAGGGGTTTATCTGAAGGGGAACTTCCAATGTCGAAGCATGGAGTTTTCCTTCGACATTCGTTATCCCTTGTTTGATATTAGTACCTTATCACCTGGTTTTGTGTCACAAAAAACAAGAAGTTCATTGACTGAAAAACCTAAAACCTAAAACTCAAAACTGCGGCTTCGCCGCTTTAGATATTCGTTTTTTTAAATTTCAAATATCTTTGGCTAGGATTTTCAGTCAATCTTACACGGTTACAAACGGGGGAACCATCGAGATGAGCAAGACCCAGAAAATACCAAAGGCAACTATTACCCGGCTTTCCATGTACTACCGGCAGCTGGAACTGCTGGAGTTTGACGG
The DNA here is from genome assembly GCA_019314425.1 of Deltaproteobacteria bacterium. GTDB lineage: Bacteria > Desulfobacterota > DSM-4660 > Desulfatiglandales > Desulfatiglandaceae > NaphS2. Next base: position 9,156 of record JAFCZI010000065.1, read on the forward strand.
ATATCGAATGGTTTCTTCTGAAAAACTGGCATGGTTATGCCAGATCAATCCGGCGCAGGTCAGAAAAGATCTCGGCTATTTTGGGGAATTTGGTGTCAGGGGGGTGGGGTACGATGTCATTGATCTTCAAGCCCAGATCAAAAATATACTGTCCGTTAATCGGGACTGGAATCTCGGCATCGCCGGGATGGGCAATATGGGCTGCGCCATTTTGCTGCACAGGAACCTGTCCCTCAGGGGGTTTAAATGCGTGGCGGCTTTTGACAATTCCCTGGACAGAATCGGAATGCCGCTTTCCGGCGGGATGAGAATTCAGGATATCAAGGAACTGAACACCACCATACGGGATCTGAACATCGAAATCGGTGTCATCACCACCCCAGCTTCCGCGGCACAGG
>JAFCZI010000307.1 GCA_019314425.1 Deltaproteobacteria bacterium
CGCCGGTTCTTGAACCGGGGCTTTTTCTTCAGACACTTCCGGGGGGGATACCGCTACCGTTTCCGCATGCGCTTCCTGCGGGGGAGATTCTTCTTCAGACGCCAGCGGTGCGTCAACAACAATTTCAGTCGGGGCTTGGGCATCACCGGATACCGGGGTCTTGATTTTTTCCGGTTTTTCTGCCGTCACGGAAACTGAAGGGGGGGCTTCTTCCGTACCGGGGGTTCCCTGAATCGCTTCAGGGGTTTCACCCGTGGGTGATCCATCCGATTTGGCTATCAACGCCTCTTTTTCTTCAACCCGGACCATTTTCTTTCGTCTGCGAATAACCCGGGGCTTAACCCTTTTTTCAATCACCACTTCTGATATGGCGCCGGAAATAACCTTCCTGGCCTTAGAGACCATTTCTTCATCAAGGGTACTCATATAGTTCTTGATGTCCAACCCACCCGCATTGAGCGCCTCCACGAGTTCACTACTCTCCATCTTGAGTTCCCTTGCTAATTCATAAACCCTGATTTTCGCCATAAATTCCCCCAGAAATTGTCAAGTAGTGTCCGTCCATAAATGAGAAAATTTGTTCGAGTTCAAGAAAGGCGATAATTGTAACCGCAGAAATACATTTTAGCATTTCGAGGATTACCTTTTTAAGCCTGACGCCGAAATCGAGCAAAGTGGCCATTTGTGGATGGGCACTAAGTACCGCCGTCCCTATTATCAGTGTTTTGCCGTCACCGCAGGAAAATGATTCATGAAACGGGAATGGAAACCTTCCGTCTGAAAGCCCTGCTCAGACCCTTGCCTGTCTTCAGCACAGACAGACAATCTTCATTCCTGCAAATATAGGCGCCCCTGCCCTGCCCATTCCCACGATTATCACCAACGACCACGCCATCGGGATCTAAAACCAACCGAATCAGTTCCCGTTTATTTCGTTTAGCCCCACAGCATACACATGTTCTGAGGGGGATATGCCCTCGGTTACGACTCATCAGTCGATATTTTCGTCACCGACGTATCCAAGTCATCGGCGTCCAGCGCCTCCGTTTCGGAGACTTCCTCCAACGGAGGTTCATCCTGGACAACCACATCTTCTTCAGAATCTCCGGTTTCCAATTTTTGAACATCCTCTATTTCCGATCCCTTTGGTACATCATCGATTGTCTCACCACGAAGATAGCGATTCGCCTCTACGATGAGTGTCTGGGCTTTCTCTTCGCTAATCCCTTCGACCGCCACCAGGTCCTCAACCGTTGAGACTGCCACATCACGGGCGGACCGAAAATCGGAATCATACAATTCGGTGGCGGTTATTTCGCCCACGCCACTCAAATTCATAAGCGATTTATACCCGTCCCTAAGTGCGTCGTTGTATTTTGTTTCACCCACCACATCCAAACGCCACCCCGTCAATTTTGCCGCCAGTCGAACGTTCTGCCCTCGTTTTCCAATGGCCAGAGACAACTGATCGTCGGGAACCACCACCTCCATGCTGTGGTTATCCTCATCCACAATAACCCGGGTAATTTCAGCGGGCGCCAAAGCATTACATATGAACTTCGCCGAGTCGGGATCCCAGGTCACAATATCGATTTTCTCCCCACGCAACTCCTGAACCACTGCCTGAACCCGTCTCCCTTTCATGCCAACGCATGCACCCACAGGATCCACATCAGCATCCTTTGAACTGACAGCGATTTTTGCCCGCCCCCCGGGTTCACGGGCCACCTGCATGATCTGCACAATTCCTTCGGAAATCTCAGGCACCTCATTTTCAAACAGAGTCGCGACAATATTGGGATGGGTTCTTGAAAGAATAATCTGGGGGCCGCGACTGATCTTCCGCACATCTAGGATATAAGCCCTGACGCGATCGCCCTGCTTGTAGGATTCTCTGGGAATCTGTTCCTTATGGGGCAATTCCGCCTCCGCACGCCCCAGATTGACAATGATAGAACCCCTGTCGAACCGTTGAACGATCCCGTTGACGATTTCACCCCGTCTGTCGATGAAATCATCATAAACGATATCTCGCTCCGCTTCTTTCAGCCGCTGCATGATGACTTGTTTTGCGGATTGAGCTGCAATCCTTCCGAAAGTATCCGGATCCATCTTGATGCCCAGGCTGTCTCCGATTTCAGACTCCGAATCCAATTCAAGGGCTTCCTCAAAGGAAATTTGAAGGTGTGCATTTTCCACATTTTCAACCACTTCCTTGAATTCGAACGCCTCAACTTCCCCCATCTCATCGTTGTAAACGACCTCAAGATCGTACTCCGTACCGTATTTTTTCCTGGCAGCCGCCTTTACCGCTTCCTCAAGGGCCCCAATTAGTACAGTCGGGTCGACACCTTTTTCTCGGCTTACCTGGTCAATCACCTTTTTTAAATCAGAAACCATTCCCTTGCTCCACCCAGTAGTTGAATTACCCTAATCCTCAAAATCGAACACCAAATTGGCCTTTTTCACGTCCTCTTCAGAAATCTGAACGACGGTGTCGTCCAATTTGAGTTGCAGCATACCGTCTTCAAAGGATTGAAGAACCCCCGAAAAATTTCTACATCCCTCCACCGGGACGGCTGTTTTGATTTTGATCTTCCGCCCAATGACCTGGAGAAAATCCTTTTCTCTTTTGAGGGGTCTGTTGAGGCCGGGAGACGATACCTCAAGGACATAGTGACACTGAAGCAGGTCTTTTGCATCCAGAAGATTTCCGATTTCGCGGCTGACCATGGCACAGTCATCCAGTTTTATGCCGGTCGGCCTGTCCGCATAGATTCTGAGAACCCGTCTGCCCTGACCGGAAAGGAATTCCATATCCACCAGCTCAATCCCCATTTCCGCCAGAACCGGTTCAATAAGCTGCGTTACCTCTTTCAACACGGGTTCGGTCATCTATTCCTTCACTACCCGGAGGCCTTTGATCCCGCCTCAGATTTTCCATTTCTTTATGGGTTTCAGAGCCCAAAACCAAGAAAGCGGACCAAACGGTCCGCTCCCCCTGTGCAGACAAAATTGTAAGGCGCCTGATGACTTAAACCCGTCTCCAAAAGTTTA
>JAFCZI010000308.1 GCA_019314425.1 Deltaproteobacteria bacterium
AAAAGAGCATTCTTTTGTGAAGAGGTTTAATGCGACGAAATAAAAGCTAAAAACGATGAATAATTCATGCGTCAGCACTGATTATACTTGACTTTCGCTTTAAAAATGCATAGAATGCAAGCCATTAATTGATGTTCCTGGTTGTAACGAAAATCACGTAAGCCCCGGAATAGTTTCGGGGTTTTTTTTATTGGAACATAGAAAGAAGGTGTTTTTTTGGATTTCAAAACGTTTAATTTTCATCCCGATGTCGCGGCAGGTGTTGTGGCAGCGGGTTATGTAACCACCACCCCGATTCAGGCCCGTGCAATTCCCCAGGTCCTTGAGAATCGCGATATAATGGGAGTGGCCCAGACCGGTACCGGCAAAACGGCTGTTTTTGTCCTGCCGATGCTGAATCGGCTTATGGAAAAAAAGACAGCCGCTGTTCGCGCCCTGATCATGGCGCCAACCCGTGAACTGGCCGAACAGATTCATCAGGCGATTGAAACGCTGGGTTGTAAAACCCGTCTGAAAAGCGTTTCGGTTTATGGGGGCGTGGGGATTCATCCGCAGATTGAGAAACTGAAGCGTGCCGATATTGTGGTGGCATGTCCAGGCCGGCTTCTGGATCATATCAGTCGCCGTACCGTCGATTTTTCCCGATTGGAAACGCTGGTCATTGATGAGGCGGACCATATGTTCGATATGGGGTTTCTCCCGGATATCCGGCGCATTCTGGCGCGTCTTCCCAAAAAGCGTCAGACGTTGCTTTTTTCCGCTACCATGCCGACCGAAATACGTCGTCTGGCAAATGATATTCTGCGGAATCCGAGTACCGTCCAGGTGGGGACCGTTGCCCCCGCAGATACCGTCCGTCACGCGCTCTATCCGGTGGCGCATCACTTGAAAACCGCGCTGCTGCTGAAGCTGTTGGGAAATACCACTGCCAAATCGGTACTGGTATTCACCCGGACCAAACACCGCGCCAAAAGTCTGGGGAAAAAGCTTGAGAAAGCGGGATACCGCAGTGCGTCTCTACAGGGGAATCTTTCCCAGGGACGTCGCCAGGCGGCATTGGAAGGCTTTCGCGACGGTACATTTCAGGTTCTGGTGGCCACCGATATCGCCGCCAGGGGCATTGATGTCACCCGGGTTTCCCATGTCATCAACTATGATATCCCTTCCACGCCGGATGCGTACATTCACCGGATTGGCCGCACCGGCCGCGCGTCGCGCAGCGGTGAAGCATTCACTTTTATTACCGGAGAAGATAAAGATATGGTACGCGCCATCAATCGAACCCTTGGTACTTCCATAGAGCGGCGAACCCTGCCGGACTTCGATTACGATGTGGCGCCTTTAACACCGAAAAGAAAAGCCCCTCGCCCTGTTCGAGGGCGACAGCCCCAAAAGACCCGGCCCGCCCATGCGTCAAAAGGACGGGCGAAAAAAGGCGCCTTTACATGGTTGTCCAATCAGGGAAATCAGCCCGCAGCCAGGGGAGACATGCAACCCGCCTGAAGACAATAGAGTCTCAGGGTGTTGGGAAAAGGGTGGGAATCGTGTTTAGATGCCCAGATACGCCTCTTTCACGTGCTCATCCTCCAACAGCTCCTTCCCCGAGCCCTCCAGGACGATTCGACCGTTTTCGAAGGGCATAGGCGCGGTGGCGGCACATGGCCAGGGTCTGCCGAACATTCTGCTCCACCAGGAGAATGGTGACCCCCTCTTCACGATTGATTCGTTTGATCATCTCAAAAATTTCATGAACCAGGATGGGGGCCAGGCCCAGAGACGGCTCGTCGAACATCATGAGTTTGGGCAGACTCATGAGGCCGCGACCGATGGCGAGCATCTGCTGTTCGCCGCCTGAAAGGGTCTCCGACTGTTTTCGCTTTTCCCGCATCCTCGGGAAAAGTTCAAATATGTGCTGCATGGTTTTCTGGCGCTGCTGCTTGTTGGCGTGTGCCACAATGATGAGTTCTATTTTTTTGCCGTTGGCGCCGCCTGCCGCATTGATCTCTTCCACGGCCATCCGGAAGGATTTGTTTTCAATTTTTCGGGAATTATGCCCACCCCTTTCTTTTTTTCAGCATGCTGCCTTGAATAATGACCCCCGCCAAAAACAGTGCCGCCATAATTATCGGGGAAAGGACGGCGCTGGTTTGGATCGTTTGGGAAATGAAAATGGCCCCGGCAAAAGAGGACAGGACAATGAGCGTCCAGTCGAAAAGGAGGTATAGCAACACGGCGCCCAAAAGACCACCAATGACAAACGGCATCCAGGGCAGGGCAGGGGGCAGCGCGATATTCAGCGTGCTCAACAGGGAAACCACCAGATATCCTCCGGCATAAAAGCCCACCAGGAGGATGGCCAGTTTTTGAAAAAAGAGTGCTAGCAATACGCCCAGAAGTCCTGCCGCGATTGATATAATGAGGATCTGCCAGTCGGGCAATCTACCGAAATGCATGGCCGCCGTATTGCTGGCGCCGATAAAACCGATGGCGCCCACAAAAAGCCAGAAAATCCTCTTCCCGAGAATCAGGAGTGCAAGACCCACAATTATGTTCGCTATGACCATTTTTTTATCCTTTCTTAACCCGGGATTCCTTCGGATGTTTTGAGTTTCCGAATAAATACTCACAGCCAATTTCAGAAAAAAGGGGTCGGATCTGCTGTTGACTGTTTTGCTTTGAAACGACATAAGTAGATTATTGAAATGATGAAAAAAACATCTGACAAACATGATCTTAAAAGCGAGCTCAAAGAGATAGAGGCAGATGTCACCTAACAGTCAACAGCAGGTTTGACCCCTTCTTTCAAAATCCAGGTAGCACCTGAGCCATTTCTTTATAGACACCGTGCAGATTGTTTGGAATTGATCTTTGATGAACTCGTAAAAAGTCACGAATCTATCTACAGATGGCGTGGGTGCAATACAAAAAAGTTACACCAACCAGGCTTCCGACGGCAAGTCCTCGATTGTGTTGTTATCAAACATATTTCTCACTATCCCCAATCCTTTTCGACAAGCATTTCTCAGCTTACCCGTAAGGACCAATGAACGTAGA
>JAFCZI010000066.1 GCA_019314425.1 Deltaproteobacteria bacterium
AAGTGGCCGTAACGGGGTCGACTCGAAATCGACTTGTCCTGTTAATAGCGGGGCACGTGGGTTCGAATCCCACCCTCTCCGCCAGGGTTTTGGTGGTGGATCGGTTTTTTCATTTGAGAATAAAATTAAGGAGAGATGTCCGAGCTGGCCGAAGGAGCGCGACTGGAAATCGCGTGTACTGCTAACCGTGGTACCGAGGGTTCGAATCCCTCTCTCTCCGCCATACATTGAAATAAGCTGCCTTCACTGAATTGTTCTATCCTCAGGATTTCTCGAAGGGCCGACCCGCCCGACTTTCCATAGGCTTTTTCAGTCCCGCGTGAGTTATAAAAATATGCCTTACGAAGTTCTTGCCAGGAAATGGCGTCCCCAGGTTTTTGAGGATGTCGTCGGCCAGGAGCACATTACCCAGACGCTGGTGAATGCCATTCTGACCGGCAGGCTGGCGCACGCCTATATTTTTGGTGGGTCCAGGGGCGTGGGCAAAACTTCCGTGGCCAGAATTTTTGCCAAGGCCATCAACTGTACCGAGGGAGAACCGGGGATACCCTGCAACCAATGCCGGAGTTGCCGTGAAATAACAGCGGGTAACTCCATTGACGTGCAGGAAATTGATGGCGCTTCCAACCGGGGCATCGACGAGATTCGGGAGCTTCGTGAAAACACCAAATACATGCCTTCCGACAGCCAGTATCGCATCTACATCATCGATGAAGTCCACATGTTGACCCTTCCGGCCTTTAACGCGCTGCTGAAAACCCTGGAAGAACCGCCACCCCATGTGAAATTCATATTTGCCACCACCGAAGGCCACAAAGTTCCCATCACGATTCTCTCCCGTTGCCAGCGATTTGATTTCAAGCGGATCCCCCTGCCCAAGATTGTCGCCTACCTGGAAAAGATTGCCCGTCATGAGGACGTCAGCATCGGCGCCACGGGCCTTTCCATGATTGCCAGAGAAGCGGAAGGGAGCATGAGAGATGCGGAAAGTCTTCTGGATCAAGTCATCTCATTTGCCGGACAAACAGTTGAAGACAGCCAGGTGCCGGAGATCCTGGGCATCATTGATCGCGATCTTATCTTCGAGTCGTCGTCCGCTATCATTGAAGGCGCTTCACCCCGGTGTCTGGCGGTGGTCGAAAAAATATACAACCAGGGGTATGACATCAAGGAATTCTATCGTGCGCTGATGGCACAGTTCAGGAACCTGTTGATCAGCCTGATTGCGCCTGAAGAACAGCTCCTTGACATGAGTGAGAGCGACCGGGACGAAATCAGACATCAGGCTGAAATGGCCGGGGAAGAAAAGCTGCAGGTGGTATTGAATTTTCTGATCACCCGGGAAGAGGGCCTTCGATTTACCATCTATCCGCGCCTGGTACTGGAAACCACCATGATTAAGCTGTGCAGCCTTGGCGACTACCTGTCATTTGGCGATATCATGAAAAAAATGGCCGTTTTGGAAGAGCGGGTCATGTCCTTTTCACCCGAGGCCGCCCGGGAAAACGGGAAACCCCTGTCCGAAGCGCCCACTGACTGGTCCCCGAATGACAAAGAAGCAGTGGTTGGAGAAAAAACCTGGGAGGATTTCCTTCAGTTTGTTCTCGGTAAAAGCAAAATGCTCTACACCATCCTCAAAGACTGGCGCCTCAACAAACTCACTGAAGATCTATTGGAAATTGAAAACGGCAATCATAAATTTTCTTCCGGATATTTCGAGGAACAGGAAAAACTTGATCAACTAACGGCGCATTGCCGGACGTTTTTTGAGAGGGATATCCGGGTAAAAATCAAGGTTAAACCGCAGGAATCGAACCCCGAAGTGGACAGCGTTTCAGGCGAGAAAAAAAACACCCGCGCAGCCGAATCAGTTGAACTTCCACCTGAAGTGGGAGACGTGGCGCAGAATGTGCTGGATTTGTTTGAAGGAAAGTTGATGGCGTCGTGACTTTTTACGAGTGCATCGAAGTTAATCAATAAATAATTAAGGAGGAATCAAATGAAAGGCATGCCGAACATGGGGCAGTTGATGAAGCAGGCCCAGAAATTTCAATCTAAAATGGCCAAGGTTCAGGAAGAACTGGGGGAGAAGACCGTAGAGGCCTCCGCCGGGGGCGGTATGGTTTCCGTGGTGGCCAATGGAAAACAGGAACTTCTCTCCATCAAAATCGACCGTGAAGTGGTGGACCCGGAAGACGTGGAAATGCTGGAAGATCTGGTCATGGCAGCGGCCAATGACGCGCTGACACAGGCCAGGGACATGATGAACGACGGTATGGGGGAGCTCACCAAGGGGATGAATATCCCGGGAATGCCCGGTCTCACATAATGTCGGTCCGTCTGATTTGTGGACAGACACTAACTCGTGACAACCATTACTGTGATTGAAGATGACCCATGGGAATTTATCCTGAACCATTAGTTGCGCTGATTGATCAATTTTCCAAACTTCCCGGGATTGGCCGGAAATCCGCCACGCGTATGGCCCTTTTCGTTCTACGAAGCAATCGGGGACTGGCGGAAGACCTGGCCCGGAGTTTGATCGAAGTCAAAGAAAAGATCCGTTTCTGTTCGGTGTGTTTCAACCTGACCGATGAAGATCCCTGTGCCATCTGCCGGAACGATCAGCGCGCCGACGGAACCATCTGCGTGGTTGAAACCCCCGGGGACCAGATGGCCCTGGAGGAATCCGGCGTCTACAGGGGCCGATACCATATTTTGCATGGCGTGCTCTCCCCTCTGGACGGCGTCGGCCCTGAAGACCTGAAGATCGACAGGCTTCTGGGGCGGCTGGAGAAAGAGAAAATTGAAGAGATTATTCTGGCAACCAATCCCACCACCGGCGGTGAAACCACGGCTTCCTTCATTGCCGGATTACTTTCGGAAAAGGATCCCGGGATTAAGATTTCAAGGATCGCCCTGGGGGTACCCATGGGGGGAGATCTCAAGTTCATGGACACCATGACCCTCCAGCATGCACTTAAGCGTCGTGTTCAGATTACGTGATGATTTCAAAAACCCTTCTTAAAGAATTATCCGGCATTGTCGGCAAAAAGCATCTGTTGACCACCCCGAAGGACATGGTCAAATTTGCCGCCGACGCCACCAAAATAACCCACATGCCCGATGGGGTGGCGTTTCCTGAAAACAGCGAACAGATCTCCCGCATCCTTCGACTGGCAACGGAGAACGGCTTTCCCGTTGTTCCCAGGGGGGCGGGTACGGGGATGAGCGGGGGCGCCGTGCCGGTTCACGGGGGTATCGTGCTGGCCATGGACCGCCTGAACCGGATTCTCTCCGTGGACCGGGACAACTTAATCGCGAAAGCTGAGCCCGGAGTCATAACAGCCGATCTCCAGCAGGCCGTTGAGGCACAGGGCCTTTTTTATCCGCCTGATCCGGCCAGTTTGAAAGTCTCAACCCTCGGGGGAAATATAGCGGAATGTGCCGGTGGGCTTCGGGCCGTTAAATACGGGGTCACCCGGGACTACGTGCTGGGACTCACCATCGTACTGCCCACCGGAGAAATCATCAAAACAGGCGTGGAAACCCGAAAAGGTGTTGCGGGTTACGATCTGGTTCGATTGATTGCGGGATCTGAAGGAACCCTTGCGGTCATCACCGCCATGACCCTTCGCCTGGTGCCGAAACCCGAGACCCAACGCACCATGGTGGCCTTTTTCGAAGATGTGTCCCTGGCAGTCCAAACGGTCTCAAAAATAATCCGCCATAAGATTGTTCCCGCCATTTTAGAGTTCATGGACCGGCTGTGCATCGATTGCGTCAGGGAAGAGATGCACCTCGATCTGCCGGAAAATTCCGGCGCCATGCTGCTGATCGAAGTGGATGGGAACCCTGAACTGGTGGCGCACCAAGCACGCATCATCGAGGATTTGTGCGGGGATGCCATGGCATTTAAGGCGGCAAAAACCCCTGAAAGTGCAGAGGAACTTTGGGAAGCGAGACGGAATGTATCGCCATCCCTTCTCAAGTTAAGGCCCCATAAAATCAACGAAGATATTGTGGTGCCTCGAAGCAACCTGGCGGAACTGGTATCATTTCTGGGAATGGTTTCCCTGAAATACGGACTCCCCATTCCCGCCTTTGGCCATGCCGGAGATGGAAACATCCATGTGAACATCATGCTTGACAAAGAAGATCCCGTCCAGCTGAAAAACGGTCACGCCATTGTCAGAGCGCTTTTTGAGAAAGTCATTGACATGGGCGGCACCATTACGGGTGAGCACGGGATCGGCATCACCAAAGCGCCCTATCTGGAGATGGAAATTCCCGTTGAGGGCATTCAACTGATGAAGCGTATCAAAAAAGCGTTTGATCCCCGCGGCATTCTGAATCCGGGTAAGATCTTTTCCGGAGATTTATGACTTCGGATTTCCGGATTTCCGGTTTGAATTTTCATCGAGGTTGCCCATCCGTTTTTCCATGAATTTTCTTGTGGCCCACCGAAAAAAGATCCTGGTGTAATCGGCCCCTGCCAGATACATTCCCAGAATGAACACCAGATGGGACAAACCATAGGTCAGCGGTCCCCCGATAATGGCAATCAGCGGCTTTTCCAGATGGATTGAAATAATTCCCAGGAGCGCCACTGCGGGCCAGCCGATAATGTAGCTGATCCCGATGGCCACAATCCCCGCCATGGCACGGGGGTTCGGCCTTTCCTTGAAGAGGCTCAGGTCAGCCTTATCGGCGATGGCACTTTGCACAAACCGGGTGTTGGCTGCTTTCCTGATAATTTTCTGGGTGATGCGGCTCATTTGTTTATTTGGAGAGTCCCATAATGGCTTCAAACAAAATGGTTTTATAACCCGAAACCTGCTATATAATCAACCATAATGAAATCCATTAAAATCCATTTCCCCTTTCTGATCGCTGTATTGGCCGTGATGGCGGTGCTGCTCGCAATCGCCCTTTTTCGCATGGAAATCGACACGGACATCACCAAATATCTGCCGCAAAGCGATCCGGTCATCGCTGATGCCGAGCATGTTTTCAAAAATCATCCCATCCAGGATCGTTTGATTATTGATATCGGCATTCAGAAGGAAAACCTGCCGCTTCTCCTGGTGTGCAGCCGGTTTGTGGAGCAGAAACTGACGCAAAGCGGTCTGTTTAAACAGGTGGGCATTAAAGATTTTCAGAAGATCATGCCGGACCTCATGGCCCACGTTTTGAATAACCTTCCCGTCATGTTTGACGAAACGGAACTTCATGACAAGGTGGCGCCATTGCTGACATTTGAAAAGATCAGCGGGATGGTCGGGGATAATTACAACAAACTGCTGGATCTGGAGGGCATCGGACGTTCCGCAACCATTTCAAAAGACCCCCTGGCGCTCTCCAACATGGTTCTGGCCCGCCTGGCCTTTCTGGCCCCGACCCATAATATTCGATTCCATGGGGGGCAACTCATATCTTCTGATGGAAAGCACCTCCTCCTGGTTGCCACACCCATCGGATCAGGAATGGATACCGCGCTTGCGCGTAAACTGTCTGCACTGTTGTCGACCATCGGCCGGGAATTGGCCAACCGATTTGGAAATGCTGAAAATCCCATTGCCCTGGTACCCATGGGCGCCTATCGCGCAGCACTGGACAATGAAATCATCGCCAGGCAGGATAGCGAAAGAGCGATACTTTTGGCCAGTATGGGTATTGCCTTGTTGCTGATTTTTGCTTTTCCAAGACCTCTTTTGGGGCTCTTTGCATTTCTGCCGGCGCTTTTCGGCTCTGTCGCCGCTTTGTTTGTCCTGGCCCTTCTGGAACGGTCAATCTCCATCATGGCCTTGGGATTCGGGGGTGCGATCATCGCCATCACCGTGGACCACGGCATCGCCTTTCTGCTCTTCCTGGACCGTCCCCAACCCAAGGCGGAGGACGGAGGACGGAGGACGGAGGACGGGGGTGTAATGAGGGGAAGGGCGGCGGCCAGGGAAATTTGGTCCGTGGGTTTGGTGGCGGCGCTTACCACAATGGGGGCGTTCGGCGCCCTGATTTTTTGTGATTTTCCTATTTTTGAACAATTAGGCCGTTTCACAGCCCTGGGAATAGGATTCTCTTTCCTCTTTGTTCATGTGGTTTTTCCGCTGATTTTTCCCGAAATGCCGCCGGCCCCCCGACGATCTCTGCCGCTTCGAAAAGGAGTGCAACGGCTTACCGGCCTTGGCGTGAAAGGCGCCTTAGGGGCGGTTGCTTTAATGATTTTCATGATCTTTTTTGCGCAACCCGAATTCCTCGTCAGTTTAAGTGCCATGAACACCGTCAGCGAAAAGACCCTTGCCGCCGAAAAAACCCTTAACCGGGTCTGGGGAGAAGGTATTTTTGAAAACATTTTTCTAATGACGAAAGGCGGGCATGTTTCAGATCTTCAAACCATCGGCGACAACATGCTGCCGATGCTGAAACAGGATCTTGCCTCAGGTGTGCTGGTTTCGGGATTTATGCCGTCCATGGTCTTCCCCGGGGAAAAAAAGGCGATGGAAAATCTTCTGGCGTGGCGGTCTTTCTGGAATCCAAAACGGGTGGAGCAATTGAAGGAAGACCTGAAAGCAGCCTCCGCGAGGGTTGGGTTCAGGCCGGGGGCTTTCGAACCCTTTCTGGAAACCCTCTCAGATCGCACCTACCCGGTCAAATCCACGGGAATCGGGCCGGAATTCTACGATATGCTGGGCATTACCCAAAATTCCGAAAACGCTCAATGGGTCCAGTTTTCAACCCTGAAACCCGGACCGGCTTATGATGCCTTGGCCTTTTATGACCGATACGGACAATATGGCAAGATATTCGATCCGACCTTTTTTTCCCAGAGGCTGGGGGGGCTTTTATTTTCAACGTTCTTGAACATGTTATGGATCATCGGTTTAAGTGTTATGGTGCTGCTTTATATCTACTTTTTGGACTGGCGCCTGGTGCTGGTTTCGCTCATCCCTGTTTTTTTTGCGCTGGTCTGCACCCTTGGAACCCTGAACCTCATGGGGCATCCCCTGGATATCCCCGGGTTGATGCTTTCCATCGTCGTCATCGGCATGGGGATTGACTATTCGCTGTTCATGGTCAGGGCCTACCAGCGATACACCACTGAGGATCATCCGTCTTTTCAATTGATTAAGATGACCGTTTTCATGGCATCCTCCTCCACCCTCATTGGTTTCGGGGTGTTGTGCTTTTCCCGGCACGCCCTTCTCAGAAGTGCCGGATTGACGTCACTCCTGGGGATTGCCTATTCCCTGGCGGGCGCCTTTATCATTTTGCCGCCGATTCTTAAATTCCTGTTTCGCGAGCCCGCAGAAAATACCGGAAAGACGTTTCCCCTTCACCGGGCGGTCCTCAGACGATACCGCAATCTGGAGGCCTATCCGAGATGTTTTGCGCGCTTCAAAATGATGGCGGACCCCATGTTTAAAGAGCTTCCCCAATTTTTTGATGATGACTTGAACCCGAAGACCGTTTTGGATATCGGTACCGGTTACGGTGTGCCGGCCTGCTGGCTCCTGGAGCGATTTCCGGCGGCAGAGGTTCTCGGCATTGATCCGGATGGTGAAAGGGTTCGCGTAGCATCCATGGCGATGGGGAAAAGAGGCCGGATAGCGAAAAATGCCGCCCCCCATGTTCCAGCGGTGTCCGCGCCGGCGGATGGGGCCACCATGCTGGACATGGCCCACTATTTATCGGATGATGTCCTGGTCCTCACCCTTAAGCGGCTTCACATGAATCTCAACCATGGCGGATGGCTTCTGATTCGCGTGGCAGTGCCGGCTGCTGAAGGTCGTTATTCATGGATGTGGAAACTGGCGGCGCTCAAATCGAGGCTTTTCCGAACCTCCCTGTATTACAGGTCCACGGACACGCTGGTGGAAATGCTTACAAGCGCCGGTTTCCGGATGAAACGCAACATCCCCTCCGGGTCAGGGAGGGAATCCGTCTGGTTGATGGCTGAAAAATTTACAGGGGCCAGTTGTCAGGGGGCAGGATGTAACTCGATTTTTTCGCGCCCTGATAACTGCACCTTGTGAACAAGGTTGAAGGATATATGTCGTCTAATTCTTTTTCACCCGCCCATTTACTGGGATTCACATGTTATTTTTCGGCGTTTGTGCTGGCCTTGTTTGACGTATCCCTGGCAGTGGCGCCCCTGCTTCTGTTCGTGGGTCTCTGCATGGTGGCACCTTTCCTGCCGCGGTTCAGTTTTTTTCTCCCCATTATCAGCCGGGGAAACTCAGGTCAAAATGCCGTCTCTATCACCTTTGATGACGGTCCCGATCCATTTACCACCGAACCGCTGCTGGCCCTTCTCGACCGGCACGGGGTCAAAGCGACTTTTTTTGTTCTTGGGAAAAAAGCGGCCAACCATCCACAATTAATCAAAAAAATACTTGCGAAGGGCCATTTGCTGGGAAATCATTCCTACAGCCATGACAACCTGTGTATGCTCAAAAGCAGCAAACATCTGTTTAAAGAAATCAGCGCCACACAGGAAGTTTTGGCCCGGTTTCACGTCAGACCCCTGGTTTTTCGCCCCCCCGTGGGCATCACCAACCCAAAGCTTTGGGGGGTGCTCAAGGCACTGGGAATGGTCAATGTAAACTTCAGCTGCCGGGGATTGGATGCCGGAAACAGGCGGCTCAAGGGGCTCTCAAGGCGTGTCCTCAAACATTTGCGACGGGATCATATCATTGCGCTCCATGACGTGATGCCGAAAAGGCATGCAGCGTTAAATCTGTGGCTGAACGAAATTGACAAAGTGCTTCAGGGCATCAAAGACCGGGGGCTGAAAGTACTTCCCCTTTCGGAGCTCATCGGGCGACCGGTGATGATAAACTATGAGCATTCTGACCCTGTATTATTTTGCTTATTCCCACAACATTAGAGCATTCCGGTCAAGGGGTTTTCTTCGACCGAGCAGGATGGGATTTTTTGTTGACAGAGAGTCGTTTCCTGAATATAAGCAATGATCAAGGCGTGGGCTATATGAAATAGCGCCTGAGATCGCATAGTAAACGGATTGACCAAAGCGCACCTGTAATACCTTGCCGTTTTTTTATGGATGAAAGGGGTGATCCCATCCATCATTTTGCAAAAAGTACAGTAGAGCCATGAAGGCTTTTTCAGCAGATGATATCTGCGGCCTTCATGGCTTTTTTTGTTTTCCGGCCAAAACCGGGTGCATCGCCCCTGGCAGGTTTTTTCTATCACAGTAAAGTTAAGGTACAATCTAAAACTGATGGTGTTGTAAAAAGTTCCACATACAAGGCATAGTGGTTTTTCAGGATCGTAGGCATCCCTGTAGTATGTTGAGATTTTGAAAAATCACTGCAACGCAGTAGATGGGACTTTTTACGGTGCCATTAAACTTTAATAGAGAACGTTATCCTATGCAGAAAATATTGGTAGTTGATGATGACAAATTCATACTGGAATTCATGAATGATGT
>JAFCZI010000309.1 GCA_019314425.1 Deltaproteobacteria bacterium
AGCTCGCCTGCAGCCGCGGCCTTCTCCATCGTTGCCGCTTCATTGATAACACCTGTCAACGCGTCAATGAGCACATTGAGGTTATTCTTGATTTCGTTGAAATCGCCCTTGTAGTCATCGGTGATGCTCTCGGGAATGTCCCCCTTCGAGATGCGGTCCACATACTCAGCGGATACGTTGAAGGGACCGACAAAGGCGTCCACCATGTTGTTTATCCCGCCGACCAGTTGGCCCCAGCCGCCCGGGAACTTTTCCGCGTCACCGCGGGTGTCCAGCTTACCACCCACCGTGGCGTCTACCAGGGCGTCCGTTTCCATCAGGAGCCCGTTCATCACGTCGATGCACTGGTTGAGGTTATTCTTGATTTCGTTGAAATCGCCCTTGTAGTCATCGGTGATGCTCTCGGGGATGTCTCCCTTGGAGATGCGGTCCACATACTCAGCGGATACGTTGAAGGGACCGACAAAGGCGTCCAGGATTTGGTTGACGCCTTCAACAATCCGTCGGTTGCCGCCTTCAAATTTTGTCGCGTCGGCGCGGGTATCCAGTTTCCCTGCCATTGCGGCTTTTACCAATTCCTGGATTTCAGCAGCCAGTTCGCCGCTTGCATCCGCGGACGGTTCCGGATTTACGGGATGAGGTGAGACTTTGATCATCTCTTGCCCGCTCAGGTCGGTGTCAGTCTCAGGAACCGAGCTTTCGAAGATATCCTTTGAAAGTTTATTTCTCATGGTTCAATTCTCCTTTGTTTGTTAATTTTTGTGATTCATTACGTAGCTCTTCATCCCTTATCTTCGACCAGCTCTACATCTTTCTCTGCCTCCTTTCCCTTTATTCCGCAACGTTTCACCGCTTCTCTTGCAAGTTTCACATAGGCTTTTGCACCCCGAGAGTTGTCTGCGTGCTGAAAGATGCACTTGCCGTATGCGGGCGCTTCTTCCAACCTGACGTCTTTTGGGATTTCCGTCTCAAATACCAGTTTCCCGTAATGGTCGCGGATCAGGCCCGCAATCTTTTTGGTGATTTGTTTCCTGATCATCCGGGGTTTAATGCACGTAAAGACGATCCCCAGCAATTCCGCCTTAAGTCCCATTCCCCGTTTCATTCGGTCAATCCCCTCCATCAGGCCTATCAATCCCTCAAGGGCGAGATATTCGACTGACATGGGAACAATATAGTACTCTGAAACCATCAGGGCATTGATGGACAGCATGGTCAGGGAAGGAGGGCAATCAAACAGGATGAAATCGTACTTCCCCTTTACCCCGCTCAGTCCCCGGGAGAGCCTCTGTTCCCTGCCGGGAACATCTGCCAGCATCAGATCCGTATTGGCCAGATCCATCTGGCCGGTTAACAGGTCGAGCCGGGGAACGCCGGTATTTCTGATGGCCTCTTCAGCGTCCATCGATCCAAAAAGGATTTGGGCCGCGGAAGGGGCCAAGTTGCTTCTCGCGACGCCGAGTGAGAGAGACGCCGATGCCTGGGAATCCAGATCCACCAGCAGGACGTGGCATCCCGAATTTGCAAGTGCGGCGGCAAGATTAACGCAGGTCGTTGTTTTCCCCGTCCCCCCCTTGTTGTTGATAATGGCTATGTTCATTTCTCCTCCTTTTTCCCAAATACCCAGCTGCCGTTACCCTTATTAGTGAAAGCCATCTTGTTCCAAAAACCGATTGCCGTATACCGTACCCGATCCGCGATAATGGTATCGAAATATTCCTTGAGCATGTCGATCGTTGCTTTTGCGTAACCATGTCTTTCAAATTCCGGGAATATATTGATTGAGCAAATTGTTAGATTCTTGCCGTCAATAATCCCTCGAACTTTTCCGATCCTTGTTTCACCACGGTCGACGCTCATCCAGTCATAGTCCGAATGTTGCTGTTCTCTTGGTATCAACTTGTAAGTCAGTTCTTGGTCCATTCTTTTTTTTATGGGTCGAGTGTTTTCCTATTCAAATCCCTGGCAGAACGCGAGGACATTTTTCCCGAGATCAGGCAGGTAATAACCACCCTCCAACAAAGCAAACCGATGATCGTGCCCCATTCGTTTGGTCATTTTTTTCAAAAGTCTGCCGATCGATAAATTCATTTCCCTTTCAAGTTTCTAATTTCGTGTTTACTCTCAATCCCGCCATGCTTTCCTTGACATTCCTCAGCGTGTTTCGCAATTTTTTATTACAATCCTTCAATAAGGGCTCTCCATGGCCGAAATAGATGGTTGAAATATCCCTCCGGCAAAGTTTCTCCAATGCGTGAATGTACCCCTCCTCATAGGTGCCGCCCAAAGACTGGACTATTAGTGGCGTGTCCCCCGCAAAAAGTGTCCGATCCTGTTCGCAGTAGAGACAGATGGAGTCATGACTGTGACCCGGAGTGTGGATCACTTCGAACATCCGGTCGCCAAGCTTCAGTTTTTCCCCACCTTTCAAAATATGGTCTACACCCATCAAAGAGGCTGAAACCGCATAGACAATGGGATGGAAAGCCTCCCGGATAAGTGGCAGGGCTTCAGCGTGGTCATAATGACTGTGGGTTAACACCACCTGTTCTACCCTGTGTTTGCCTACCCCGGTCGATGTTTCATATATCCTCTCGATAATCAAAGGATCTCTCCCAACATCAACGAGCGTGTTCACATCGGCCAGGGCGTTGTGGTTGCCAAGGACAAGGTGGGCATTGGAGGTATACATCCGGCTACCGCTGCTGAGATTCAATATCACCACAGTCAGTTCCTCCATCCGCTTTTGGTGGCGATCAACCACTCAACTAGTGTTCATCCGGAAACATCAGTTTCCGGATGGGAAATAACTAACTCCGTTTACGAAACAGTTGTGCGTGTGACACCACCGGATCAAATAACCCGGAAACCTGAGGTGGCATTTTCTGGGTCTGTTCGGTTACGAAAAACCCGCCCTTTGCCAGGGCATCATGATACATCTTGATGACCTTGACGCGTTCTTTCTCTTTGAAATGCAAAAGGACGTTCTTGCACATGATGAGTCCCAGGTCATTTCGGATCGGTTTCAGGCTCAGTAAG
>JAFCZI010000310.1 GCA_019314425.1 Deltaproteobacteria bacterium
TGTTCATATAGCTCTATGACAATCAAACACAAACCGTTGCGGAGCATAATTTAAATCAAGCAATTGATCATCAAAGCGACTTTTGACCTGTGTGCAAAATTAAAGTCGCTTTGTTTTTAGGAGATAAAATGGATATTTTACTGAAAGCAGACGTCGGGGGCAAACCACTCAGCATCCAGACCGGAAAAGTTGCCAAACAGGCATCCGGATCGGTGGTGGTGCAGTATGGGGAAACCACAGTTCTGGTAACAGTGGTTTCGGCCAATAGTGAACGGATGGTGGATTTTCTGCCGCTGTCCGTTGAATACCAGGAAAAAATATACGCCGCGGGACGAATCCCCGGGAATTATTTCCGGCGTGAAATCGGAAGACCCAGCGAAAAAGAGACCCTCACCGCCCGACTGATCGACCGACCCATACGCCCGCTGTTTCCGAAGAATTATCGCTTCGAAACCCAGGTGATTGCCACCGTGCTGTCCATGGATCAGGAGAATGATCCCGATATGCTGGCCATGGTGGGTGCTTCGGCGGCTCTTGAAATATCGGACATCCCGTTTGCCGGGCCCATCGCATGCGTCCGGGTCGGTCGCATTGACGGTGAACTGGTTGCCAATCCCCAGCTTTCCGATATTGACAAATGCGACATCAACATCATTGTGGCCGGATCTAAAACCGGCGTGGTGATGGTTGAGGGTGGCGGTGATATTGTCAGTGAAGCCGATATGCTGGAGGCCATCTTTTTTGGCCACACAGCCCTGCAACCCCTTATTGACATGCAGGTGGAACTGAAAGAGAAAGTGGGCCGTGCCAAACGTGAATTTACGCCCCCTGAAAAAGATCAGGCACTGGTCCAACTGGTTGAATCCAAGGCCGTGGCCCGGTTGCACGATGCCGTTCTGGTGCCTGCAAAAATGGAGCGCTATGCAGCCCTGAGAAAGGTGAAAGCGGAAATATTCGAAGACCTGGGAGAAGCGTATGCTGATCGCAGAGATGAAGTTTATACCATTTTTGATGATCTGCAAAGTCGTATCTGCCGCGACCTTATCCTGAAGGAAGGCCGCCGCATCGACAATCGAAAATTTGATGAAATCAGGCCCATCAGCTGTGAGGTAGGCATTCTGGCCAGGCCTCACGGGTCAGCACTCTTCACACGAGGCGAAACCCAGGTCATGGGCGTGCTGACCCTGGGCTCCGGCCCCGATGAACAGCGGGTCGAAACCCTTCGCGGGGAAGAATTCAGACCTTTTATGCTGCATTATAATTTCCCGCCTTTTTCCGTGGGCGAAGTCAAACGCGTGGGCGGTCCCAGCCGTAGAGATATTGGTCACGGGGGGTTGTCCACCCGGGCCGTCTCAAAAATTCTGCCCGCCAAGGAAGACTTCGACTATACGATTCGCATCGTCTCGGAAGTCCTTGAATCCAACGGATCTTCATCCATGGGTACCGTATGCGCGGCCAGCCTGGCCCTCATGGACGGTGGTGTCCCGGTAAAATCACCGGTTTCGGGTATTGCCATGGGTCTGGTTAAAGAAGATGACAATATCGCGATCCTGTCCGATATTCTCGGCGATGAAGACCATTACGGTGATATGGACTTTAAGGTGGCCGGCACCCGTGAAGGGATTACCGCTCTCCAAATGGACATCAAAATCCATGAACTGTCCAAGGAGATTATGGAAAAAGCCCTGGCCCAGGCCCGCACCGGGCGTCTGCATATCCTTGACAAAATGATGGCAACCATCGATCTGCCCCGGGACGACACATCTCCCTACGCGCCAAAGGTTATGACCATCCAGATCAAACCGGACAAGATTCGTGAAATCATCGGCCCCGGCGGAAAGATCATCCGCTCCATCCAGAGTGAAACCAATACCCGGGTTGAAGTCGATGACAGCGGCCTGGTTAAAATCGCCGCCTTCTCAGCAGAGGAAGGTGCTGCCGCCAGAAAAATGGTTGAAGAAATTGTAGCCGAACCCGAAGTTGGCACCATATACGAGGGGAAAGTGGTCAAAACCACTGATTTCGGCGCCTTTGTTCAGATTATGCCGGGCACCGACGGTCTGGTGCATATTTCTCAACTGGCCCCCAAACGGGTGGCCAAGGTCACTGATGTGGTCAATGAGGGAGATATCATCAAAGTCAAAGTGCTTGAAATCGGAAGAGACGGTAAGATCCGTTTAAGCCGCAAGGCCGTTCTGGAAGAGGAAAAATAATCGTTGATGACCGCAGTGACAAAAAAGACGGTTCTGGATAACGGCATCCGGATACTGACCCACCAGATGCCCCATGTGCATTCAGTTTCCATGGGCGTCTGGGTCAATGCCGGGGCGAGAGATGAAACCCCGGCTGAAAACGGGCTCAGCCATTTGATCGAACACATGATTTTCAAGGGAACCACTCAGCGGTCGGCCTTCCAGATCGCCAAGGAGTTCGATGCCATCGGGGGGCATACCAACGCATTTACCTCCATGGAAAACACCTGCTACCATGCCAAGGTCATTGATACCCACCTGGCCACCATGGCCGAGATCCTCAGCGATATTTTTTTAAACTCCCGGTTCAGTCAGGATGATCTGGCAAAAGAACAGCCGGTGATCTGCCAGGAAATCGGCATGGTTGAGGATTCTCCGGAAGAATACGTGCATGTGCTGTCAAGTGCCAATTACTGGCGGGAAAACCCCCTGGGGCAATCCATACTCGGTACCCGGGAAAATGTTCTGAAATTTAACGCCGCCACCGTTTCCGGTTTTTTTCATCACCTGTATCAACCCGATCGTATCGTTATTTCAGCGGCCGGTAACCTGGAACATGACCGGTTTGTGGATCTGGTGAGACCGGCTTTTGAAACCATTGAAAAAACAAACGGGTTTCCCCGTCGACAGGTTCCGGCAAGCGCTTCCGGTGTTGCCGTATACACCAAGGACCTCGAACAGGTTCACGTCTGTTGTAACACTTTAGGATTTTCGATAACCGATCCCCGCCGGTATGCCTTTTCCCTTTTGAGCACTATTTTAGGCGGCAACATGAGTTCCCGGCT
>JAFCZI010000311.1 GCA_019314425.1 Deltaproteobacteria bacterium
TTTTTGACGTCATCGGTTTATGCATCGCAGTGTGTGGAATGTCATACGAATGTTGAAACGCTGAAGGCGATCGCCAAAACGATTGTAAAACCTGTTGGTTCGACCGAAACCGCAGGCAAGGGCTGAGGTGGTTCTGTAACTCCGTTGGAGTTACACGAAAAGGTGCTGGTTAGTGTAGATTTTCTACAAACAACGCACGGTGAAATTGGCTGTACCGAATGTCATGGTGGTGATGAAACGGCTACCAATATGGACGTTGCGCATAAAGGGATGCAGGCGGATCCGACCTTTCCTGACGCAATGGCCACTTGCGGCCAATGTCATGAAGAAGAAGCTAAATTAGCAAAAACCTCACTTCATTACACTTTAGCGACATATAAACCAATGGTGCATCAGCGTGCCAATCAAGACTCTGCGCAACTGGCACTTCTGGATCTGGGGATGGATAACCATTGTTACAGTTGCCATGCCAGTTGTGGCGAATGTCATGTCAGCCGACCAAATTTTGCTAAAGGTGGATTTATTTCGGGGCACAACTTCAACAAAACCCCAGACCAGACCAATCAATGTATGGCCTGCCACGGAAGTCGGGTTGGAAATGAATTTACCGGTGAAACCGGCTCAGGTGATCTTCACTATACCAAACACGGTATGGACTGTATGGGCTGTCATGGAACCCATGATCTTCATGGTGATGGAAAAACCGACCATCGGGATCGTTATCAGGTCGAAGGGCTGGCCAGCTGTCAGGACTGTCATGAGTTGGATGACAAAATTGAGCAACATGCCATCCACGGGGAAAAACTCTCTTGCTACGTTTGCCACGCCCAACCTTATGCCAATTGCTACGGCTGTCATGTTGGCCTTGACGACCAGGAGTTGGCCTTTTTCAAAAATCCCGATGAAGAAGAATTATTCCGGATCGGCCGCAATCCTGAACCAAATCCACAACGTCCGGAAGAGTGGATCCTGGTGCGACGTGTCCCATCGGTACCGACCTCATTTGAGTATTACGGAAAAGATCTGCTGCCCAACTTTGATCAACTCAATAACTGGAAGTATGCCTCACCTCACAATATCCAGCGCAAAACCACCCAGAACCGAGATTGTAACAATTGCCACGGAAATGAGGAGCTGTTCCTGACGGAAAACAACGTCAAGCCCGAAATGCGCGCCGCAAACAAAAAAATCATTGTCCCCGCGGCGATGATCCCGAAGAAACAGGAGCAAACCAAATCGAAAAAGAAATCCAAGAAGAAAAGTAGCTATTTTTAAACCGGCCCCCAGGAGGCTGTCGGACTATACGAACTGAAGCGAAAATTCGGAGGTTTGAGACCAGAGTTTAGCTCGTTTGCAGGCTCATAGCCATAGCTATGGGGCAAAAAGGAACTAGATTCTGGGCCAAACAAACGGATTTGCAGCCAGTTCATGGATAGTCCGACAACCTCCTAGCGCCATAACTCAGAAAGAGTTGAAAGGAGTAAAGAATGAAACGTCTAACACATCTATTACTAGTTACCGCAATGGTTCTGACTATTGTCCCCTTTGCCGCCAGTGAAGCTGTGGCAGAAAAGGTTTTTGTAAGAGCCGCGCATGTTGCTGAGCTGGTGGCTGCCAAGGCACCAAAACTCCGCATTGTTGATTGTCGCCCAGAAGAAGACTCCTACAAAAAAGGGCACATACCAGGTGCCATCTATTTAAATGTTCGTTCGAAGCTACGGGTCAAGGGTGCTTGGGACACCGTTGGTGTTCGTCGGCAGTTGGAAGATCAGGAAGAAGTATTCGGTCGGCAACTTGGTATTGATTCAGACACCATGGTTGTTCTTTACGATGACGAAGGTTGGGATGCAACCCGCCTGTTCTGGGAGTTGAAATATACTGGACATGACAAGGTTGCTATTATGTTCGGCGGCTGGCCAGAATGGCAGGCTAAAATGTTTTCTGTTGAGAAGGATATCAACAAAGCTGAACCTGCTCTCTTTGTCGCCGATGTACAACCACAACTGCTGGCAACTTCAAGCTATATCATGAGCAAAATGGGTAATCCGAATGTCGTTTTACTTGACGTCCGGCCACCAGCGCAATTCGTAGGGGACAAAAAACATCCTGCAGCCAAAATTGGCGGTCGATTACCGAGTGCTGTCAATGCTTTCACGCTCGCCAACTGGGAGAAACACACCTATTTAAAAAATCCGGATGAACTTGAAGAGATGTATGCCGATTTAGGCGTAACCCCCGACAAGGAAATTATCATCTATTGTAATACTGGCTACTATGCTTCCAACAGCTATTTTATTCTTAAATCCCTCGATTTCCCGAATGTTCGGGTCTACGACTACTCCTGGGTTGAGTGGAATGACAAAGGATTTCTGCCTAAGATTGTCGGTTCTGCCAAGTAAAAAAGTTTGATGGATAACCAACCCCTCCAAAATTACCTGGAGGGGTTTTTTTTGTTGACGATTGCGTATCGATGCACCATATAGCGCCGGCGTTATCGCAATCGGCAAAACCTGACTGTAATGAATGATTTTTCTCTTGCATTCCGGTTTTTCTTGGGTTATACATCCCGTCTTGTGCTGGCGTAGCTCAATTGGCAGAGCACCTCACTTGTAATGAGGATGTTGGGGGTTCAATTCCTCTCGCCAGCTCCAGCAGCTTTAATCGGGCATGCCCGTTAAAATTAAATAGTATATCGGTTCCCCTGGAGGGGTTCCCGAGTGGCCAAAGGGATCAGACTGTAAATCTGACGGTGAAACCTTCGGAGGTTCGAATCCTCCCCCCTCCACCATTGAATTACTTGCCGGATAAAGCCCGGCTGCTGTGCACCAGGAGGCTGTCAAGCCGAAGGAACTGGAGCAGGGTCGTGTGGAGTCCTTTTCCACACATTTTGATACGCGCTAGAGCTTGGGCGGGAGTAGCTCAGCTGGCTAGAGCATCAGCCTTCCAAGCTGAGGGTCGCGGGTTCGAATCCCGTTTCCCGCTCCATTTAGCTCTGTGCGA
>JAFCZI010000067.1 GCA_019314425.1 Deltaproteobacteria bacterium
CCCTTTTTCTCATCGGTCGGATGGTTTTTCACTGTTTTTTTTAACATCATCAGATAATATGTGATTTATTTTGTCCGAGAGGTAGGACCAGAGGGTCAGAACAGCACCGGTGCCCAGTTCCGCCGCCAATTCCGTCTTGCTGACCCCCGTTTCCCCCCCGCCGGCTTGTTTCCCCCCGGTGGCAAAAAAGGTCTGTACCGTTTCAAAAGCCAGGTTGGCCTCTTTCAATTTTTCCTCCGCCTTCTTCATGAGGCGTGGGTTGTGAGAAAAGCGATCAGGGTGCCAGACCGCCACAAGATCTTTGTAAGCCTGTCTTGCTTCGTCTTCGGTGGCGTCTGCACCGATTTCAAGTATTTTGAAAGATCTTCTGATATCCATGGGCATTTCAGATCACGTCTACCACAGGCAGGCATGGGGGTCAAGCAGTGCTGAAGCACGTATTTATATCTGTTGATATATCATGGGGTTTTGATGCTGAAAAAATGTTTTTTTCGCATATTAGGGGGTAAACGCGTCCTTTTGGATCTGTTAGCATAAAGGAGGAAAATACAGTGGCACCAAAAAGGGAGGAACAGGTGATGACAAAGGTTGTATTTCATCTGGACATGGATGAAGCGGAAAGGCTGGTTATGGCCCTGAATAATATCTCCAACCTGTTGAAGGAGATTCCTTCAACGGAAGCGGCCATTTGCCTGGTGTCCAACGGATCTGCGGTCAGACTCTTTCAACGGGACTTCGCTGCTGCCCACGGTATGCGCGTGGAAGAACTTTCGGGCAAGGGTGTTCGTTTTTTGATGTGCAGCAATTCCTTGAGGAACCTGAACCTCGACCCCGGTGAGATGCTGAATGGCTGTGAGGTGATCAAGGCGGGTATTGTGGAACTGATCAGCCTCCAGGCCGATGGATATGCCTACATTAAGCCCTGAGGAATGATATGTCATTTGATCAACTTGGTCTTCGGATCGAACTGCAAAAAGCGGTTAAAACCAAAGGTTATACCACGCCAACCCCCATTCAGACCCAAGCCATTCCCGTTATTCTGGACGGACGGGATATCCTCGCCCGCGCCCAGACCGGAACGGGAAAAACAGACGCGTTCGCACTCCCGTTGGTTGAAATCCTGAGTCGCGAAAACGGAAAAGGGCGCTTTCCTCGCGCACTGGTTCTGGTCCCCACGCGGGAGCTGGCGCTTCAAGTGGGGGAGAGCATCAAGGCCTATACAAGGCGGGTCTCCCTTCGATGCACCGTGGTTTACGGCGGGGTTCGCATCAATCCGCAGATCAATCGGCTGCGGCGCGGCGTCGATGTTCTGGTGGCCACGCCGGGCCGCCTGCTGGATCTCGCCGACCGGAGGTATCTGAAGCTTTCCCGCATAGAATTTCTGGTTTTCGACGAGGCGGACAGAATGCTGGATCTGGGATTCAGTGAGGAAATCTCCGAAATCCTCGATCTTGTTCCGGTTGACCGCAGGACCATGCTGTTTTCCGCCACTTATACCCGACAAATCCGGGATTTGGCTGGAAGAATGCTGCAGGATCCGGAATATATCGAGGTGACGCCTGACCACACGGCGGCGGAATCGGTTGTTCAGAAGGTACACCTGGTGGGCCGGTCAAGTAAACGCGCGCTTCTCATTCACCTGATCACCCGGGGACACTGGCGGCGGGTACTGGTTTTTGCCCGCACGAAACACGGGGCAAACAAGCTCACGGAAAAACTTGCGGCAAAAGGAATCAATGCTGTTGCGCTGCACGGCAACAAGAGTCAGTCTTTCCGGACGCGTACCCTCGAAGCGTTCAAGAACGGTGAGATCCGCATCCTCGTGGCAACGGATGTGGCCGCAAGGGGTCTGGACATCAGCGATTTGCCCCATGTGGTCAATTATGACATGCCGGGCGCCCCCGAGGATTATGTCCACCGCATCGGTCGCACCGGCCGCGCGGGCGTCAGCGGTATTGCCGTTTCCCTGGTCAGTGATGATGAAAAGCCTTATCTTCAGGCCATTGAAAAACTGTTGAAGCAGAAGATTCCGGTGGAAAAGGTTGACGGTTATACGGTGGATAGTGATGTCCCGGATTTTGTTCTTTTTCGCCCCAACAGCCCCTCCAGCGAAAAAAAGGCGGACCAGGATATCAAAGAGATTGTCGACAGAAGAAATGCTGCAAAACAGCGATCACAAGCCCGTAAGGCAAAAGCGACAGGTTCTCGCAAGCGATCGGGACCGGAATCGAAATCCCGATCCGGCAGGAAAAACCCCAAGGCGGGGAGGAAGAAGCAGTCTTGATGCCCTCGTAAAAAGTCACAAAGCTATCTACAGATGGCGTTGTGCCTTTTTACGGCGCCATCAACTTTGCATCAGCGGATTTCTGAGGCGGGCTACGCTGTAACCGAAAATGTGGAAAAACTACCGGCAGCAAAACCGCATTTGATAATGATCTACGGTTCTGTCAAAAATGTTTCTTGTTTTTTTTGATAAGGGCCTATTCCTGCCCCTGTGCATCCGAGGGTTTTCTCGTTCCCACGTTCTGCGTGGGAACAAGAGGGAAAAATCAAATCGGTGGGGCCGTAGAAATGATTTCGAGAACAGGAAACTCCCATTGATCCGCCTTGATCCGTTTATGAAAAGGGGCATCGGGATCATCCCGGTTGCGCTGTAGCATCCCCACGACCCTGACCTCCAGGATGTCCTCCAGACGCTCCCGCCATCTGCCGGCCCCTTCTTTTGAAAGCCTGCCCACGCACGCGCCGTTCTGGTCCTGGATTTCCAGTTTTCCGGTTTTCATTAACAGATTAACCCGCTGGCCTGTTGTAAGCGCTTTCAGACGGCTGTGGATGGGGTGCGTCTGCGGAAAGCCTCCCGCATAGTCCAGATAGATTTCGTTTAACCCCGCTATTTCATATCGCTTATCAACATCATTACTCTCTTCAACCATCCCGCCATGGGTGAACGGCATCACAAAATTTCCATTGATTTCTTTCAGGAAAGGATTTGGCGCATCCGGTATTTTCAAGAGGCAAAGGGTCTCCCTGGCCCGGGTCATGGCCACATACATGATACGGCGTTCTTCCTCCCACCGGGCGCTATCCGCCGGGTGGCGCCAATCACCGTCCAGGATGAACACATGCGGGAATTCCATGCCTTTGGCAGCATGAATGGTGCTCATGAAAATCCCTTCCCCCAGCACCTTTTCCCGGCGTTTTTCAGCCACAAATTCATACAGTCGATCCGTCACCCGGGTGATGGGCTGTGTGCTGTCAGCGGTTTCTTCCCGCCACGCTTCCAGGAATGTATCGATCAATTGCCACCAGATGTTGATTTTTCTGTTTCCGCAGTCTGTTTTAAGGTCTGCCATCAGGTCGCTTGCGCGTCCGTTTTCCTTTTCCTTTGCCATGAGCCAATCCAGAACCGTTTGAACCTCCCGCACCCGGTGCAGGGGAAAACCTTTATCCAGCGTTGCCCTGAAAGGGCAGGCCGCTTTTTCAAATACCGATCTGACGGCGGAAAGCGGCCCTCTGGTTCTGGACAGAACGGCAAAATCGTGCCACCCGGCGCCGGGGTCCAGGTTCCGAATTCGATTGATTTCGTTCTGGATATAATGGGCCTGGTGAAGCCTGGTATGAACCGAAACTATTTGTACGCGGCCCCGGCTGACCGGGTCCAGTTGCGCCCACTTTCCCCCGGGCAGATGGGGTGCTTTTTCACGGTTGATGCGAATGGGGTGTGATCCTTTCATACGGTCCCGGTTATGGCGGATCAACGCGTTGGCGGCGGCAATGATGTGTTTGCTGGACCGGTAGTTTTCCACGAGATAGATGATCTCTGTGTCGTAGTCTTCCCTAAACCGGCGAATGAAGCGGACATTGGCCCCCCTGAAGGTGTAGATATTCTGGTCGTCGTCTCCCACCGCCAACAGTGTCAGGCGGTTGTTCTCCTCTTCAAGAGACTTCCCGGCAATGGCCGATACCAGCTCATACTGATCCTGATCGATGTCCTGGTATTCATCGACCAGAATGTGGCTGTATCCGGACATGAGCTGATCCCGCATTTCGTCAGGTTCCATGCCGGGGATGTCCTGCCCGCCCTTCAAGAGTTGTACCGCCTGCCGGATAATGCCTTCAAAATCAATGCTGTCTTTGCTGTTTGCCATATCCCGAATGGATATGCCGGCCAGCCGCATGGCTGCACCGTGATAGGTGGCAACGGTAATGCCTTTTGCGGCCCTTCCGATTAATTCAACGAGCCGCTTTCGGAGCTCCATGGCGGAACTGTGATTGAAACAGAGCACCAGGAGTTGGCGCGCCGGTATCCGTTCCACTTCCAGCAGATAGGCGCAGCGGTGAATAATGACCCTGGTTTTGCCCGATCCGGGCCCCGCAAGAATAAGCATATTGTCTTCCACGGGTTTTCCCACTGCGGATATCTGTACGGGGTTTCGCAGGTTTTCCACGATCATGCGGTAGAATTCGGCAGTGGTGGCTTTTTCCAGCAGTTCTTTGTCATCGGAAAAATACTTGTTGATGAATTTGACCCGGCCCAGGGCGAAATAATCGAGCACCAGGGTGAGCGCCCCGGCAAATTTTCCCAGGGCCAGGGTGGCATAACGCATCATGACATGAACCTGAAACCGTTTTTCCCGATAATGAACCGCCAGCGGCTTGTAATCCCCCTTGTTGTAATAGCGCCCCCTGGCCATTTGTTCCAGCCTTATGGTCATGGCTTGTCTGAGGATCGCCAGGCCCCCTTGCAGTTCAATGGCTTTTTGTTCGTGCAGGAACATGAGGGCCCGGTTGATGGCCGGCAGGATTTTCCTGACCTGCACGCTAAGGATCATATCCGACTGAATTGCTGCGGAGAGTTTATCACTGGAAAATGCGACCTGTACATGGCCGGTGAGTTCAATGCTGTCTTTGGCGGCCTGTTCCTCCGCCATGATTAGCAGTGTCTTCAGGATTACGCTGGCCACATTCTGCCTTAATGAAATGGTTTTTTTGATGTTGTGCCAGCTGCGTTGCAGTTTGACCTGGTAATTGTTTCGGTCCAGATACCGAAGTTCAAAGCTGCCCAGTGTCGCGGCAAACCCTTTTCCGTCGTAGGATATGCCTTTGATCAGTTGCCGCAGGACTTCCGGTGTGGTCTTGTACTCCTCGTTGTTCAGCATCTGGTTCAGGCGTCGAATGTTCAGCCGGACCCAGTTACCGTCCTCGGCATCCGGGTCCGCTTCCTCGAGCAGGCGAACCAGCCTGTTTTCCAGATCACAGGCGGATTGGAAGATCTTGTTGGCATTGTTTTTCCCTTTGGGTCGGAAGGTGGCTGACAGCATAATGCCCTGGTCCAGTAGACCCGCATCCGCCATGTCATGAAGGGCTCCGATGATGATCTGAGCAGCGGTGAGGCCGGATTTTCTTTCCATTTCAAGGAGATGTGATTTCTCCGGAAAGAGCGCTTCAGCAATGCTGTCAGCACTGATGCCGTGTGATTTTTCCCGGTTGATGATGAACCGTAAAATATTACGCCAGAGGCTTCGGCTATGGGCTCCCAGGTTGAGCGGGTCCATCATTTTTTCCGCGTCTTCAAGGGAACCTACGAGGGGTTTTCCCTGAAAAACATCGGTCAGGTTATGGTTGCGTTTGAGAAATCCGGCCCTTTCCAGCCAGGCGACGGCGGCTTTGACTTTCGTGTCCCTGGATTCCGGGCTCAGTTCATGCAGGTCCGCCAGATCCTCATCCCGTACCAGCTCGTCACTGGTGACAACAATTTCGCCTTTCGGGTTTCTTTTCTTGCGCCGCAGGGCACGCAGGATGCGCGCGATTTCCTTTTGTTTGACTTCCGAGAACGCACCCATCCAGAACTGCCGGTTTACATCCTCCGGGTCGTATAAAAGGATGCAGCGGGCCGGTTTCAGGTCCCGTCCGGCCCGCCCGGCCTCCTGGATATAATTTTCAAGGGAGCCGGGAATATCATAGTGCAACACAAGCCTGATATTCTCTTTGTCGATGCCCATGCCGAACGCGTTGGTGGCACAGATCACCGGTACCTCTCCGGCGACAAACAGATCGATGATTTCGCGCTTTACCCCAGCGTCCAATCCGGCATGAAACGCCTCTGCAACCACCCCCTGCTGAAGCAGAAAGTCCCTGATCTCCTCCGTACCGGCCCGCGTCGCCGCATAGACGATGACGCCCGCCGGCTCATCCGTTCCATCCAGTTCTTCCGCGATAATATCATGGGTTTTCTCAAACTTTTCTGCCGGGGATACCAGGATCACGTCAAAGGAGAGGTTCTCCCGTTCAATGCCCCCTGCGTACAGGCGAAGGGGTTGGGCCAGTTCTTCCTGAAAGTGGATCTTGATTTCCTCGATGACGCTGGTCTTCGCGGTGGCGGTAAAGCAGCAGACCGGCGGCATCGGCTGATTCTGCTCCTTGGCGAACTCCCGAATGAAGCGGGCCGCATACAGATAGTCCGGCCTGAAATCATGCCCCCACTTGGACAAGCAGTGCGCTTCATCGAACACCCAGCAGCCGATCTCCCGTTGTTTCAAAACGTTTCTGATGCTGATGCTGCGAAGTTGCTCGGGGGAAATATACAAAATGGCGGTGTCTCCCATCCTGATTCTCTCAAACACTTCGCCCCGTTCCGGCGGGGTTTGGAGTCCGGAGACGGCTTCGGCAAACAGGGTTCCGGTCTTTTTGATCAGGTTGTCCACCTGGTCCTTCATTAAAGCCTGAAGCGGGGAAATAACGACTGTCAAAGCCCCGCGTCGCCAATAACGCACCAGTGCCGGCAACTGATAGCAAAGAGATTTACCGCCACCGGTAGGCAAAATCCCCAGTAAAGGATTGTCGTCCATGCAACTCAGGACAATTGCCTTTTGCAAGCTTTCGCCTTGCTCGGTTCGGGGCTTTTCACGAAACGATGAATAACCGAAAAAGCGACTCAGTTGTCCCTCAGGATCATGGTTTTCCATGCAGTAACGGCACGCCGAACTGCCACAGGATTTTTCACGCAGTGTCTTAATGAGGGCTGGTATTTCCGGAAATCGGTATCTTACCCAGGGGGGCAGCACCGAGTTACCGCCGGCCACTTGCAGCCATGCCATGCAATACGCGGCTGCCGGCCGCCTTACTGCGTTTTCCAGTACGTCGGGAATGGTTTGCCTGACCGCGTTATGGCATACGATTCCGGCGGTCTGTTCCATAAAACATTCGATTGCCGCTTCAGGGGTTTGGATCACATGGGTCGTCATTCCGAAAAAAATTGTCGAAAGTCCCATTCCGGAAAAGGTATTGAAAACGCTGTCTTCGAAGCAGAAGCGATAAAAATCGATAATTGACGGTTTTTTCTCTGCCAGGGTAATGAAACGCTTCCACTGGTCCGAAAATACGGAAGCGGCCAGCTTTGCATCCTCAACGGGGTTGTTGATGGAAGCGCTGACCAGCTTGTAGTTCTTAACCAGGCGGTGATATGGATTTTCAGGAAAAGCGAGGGGTGACAGGTAAAGGGTATCAATCACCGGCTTTTTGAGGATTTTGAGCCATGGCGATACGGCTTTCAGGACTGGGAAATCATGGCCCAGCAGGTTGTGGCCTAAGATAAAGTCAGCGTTTTGGGCCAGAACGTCGAGTTGTTCCAGTACAGCCTTTGATCCGGCCCTTTCGGTTCTTTCGAATACTTGACCGTTTAAAACGGCGCCCACGTGCCTGATTTTGCCGGTCCGTGTTGTCTCCAGATCAAGCAGCAATGTGCGGGTCATCAATTCAGGGAAACTTATGTTCATTTTGAATGAATATCAAAAGGATAATCACAAAACAACTGAAAAACAATTATGGAGACTTGAAACGACTGACGAAGCCTGATACGATTATTGCTTTTTTTCCCATCAGGCTTATCTTACCCCACCATCGAGACCCAATGAATACAAACACAAGAAAAAATCTCTCCCTTGCCCTGACCGGCGGCCTGTTGTTGGGTATCCCCTGGATTATTCCCTCCTTTTTCTTCCTGATCTTTATGGCCTGGGTTCCCCTCTTACAACTGGAAAAAGAGATTCACGACAACCGGGACCGTTACGCTCTGTTTAACTACGCCTTTGCCGGTTTCCTTTTGTGGAATATCCTGGGGTCCTGGTGGATTACACAGGCGCAATGGCTGGGAGGGGCACTCCTTATCCTGGCCAACGCCCTTTTGCAGGCTCTTGTCTTCTGGTCGGCAAGCCGAGTTCGAACCATTCTCAAAATTCAATTTTTCTTCCCCTTTCTGCTTCTCTGGCTGGGGTTCGAATATTTTCATAATATCTGGGATTTGGCCTGGCCCTGGTTTAACCTGGGAAACGCTCTGGTCACGGCGCCGGGGCTGATCCAATGGGTTGAGTTTACCGGTATTCGGGGGGGGAGCCTTTGGATTATTCTGACCAATTTTGCCATCTTTAAAGCCTATGGGATCTATCAGGAAAGGGGCGTGGGCGCAACGGTCCCTCTTGGGGTTGTAACCCTTCTTTTACTGCTGGCCCCCGCCTTTTTGTCGTATCAAATCTTCCATAATATTCAACCGGGAGAGGAAACCGTCAAAATAGCCCTGATTCAGCCCAATCTGGATCCGTACACGGAGAAATTCGTACCGGAAAATCAGGCGCGGCACATGACAGATTTTTTCAGGACGGCAGAGACCCTTATCGATGATGAAACCCAATATCTGTTCGGCCCTGAAACCCTTATTGTACAACAGATTGACGAGGAAAATCCCTCCTCGTCGCCCTACTACCGCCAATTATTGGATTTCCGGCAAAAGCACCCGCGGCTCAATTTTCTTCTGGGCGTGAACAGCTACCGGAAGCTTAGCAACCATATCCCTCCGGGGAGCCGTTTTAACCGGGAAAAAGGGTTTTACTACGAGGCCTTTAATACCGCGCTTTTCCTGGCGCCGGGTGCCGCCCCCCGATTCTATCACAAGACCAAACTGGTCCCCATATTCGAGCGGATGCCCTTTGTGCAATATTTTGGCTTTCTGGGAAAATTTTCTCTTGAGCTTGGCGGATACAACGGGACTTACAGCTACCGCCAGGAGAGTACCGGCTTCGAATCGTCCGACGGTTCCATCAGTATTCTGCCCATCCTTTGTTATGAATCGGTCTTCGGTCCCTACTGTGCTCAAAACCTGGTAGAAAAATTGGGTTTTATCTGCATGATCACAAACGACGGCTGGTGGAAAAATACGCCAGGCTACCGTCATCACTTCAATTTCAGCCCCATTCGTGCCATTGAATGCCGCCGGGATCTGGTCCGTGTGGCCAACAACGGTATTTCAGCCAT
>JAFCZI010000312.1 GCA_019314425.1 Deltaproteobacteria bacterium
CAATCGGATCGACTAAACCTGACCTAAATCAGGGTGCGAATTCCAATGACTCATTTATTTCCAGTCCCTTAACCGCAAACACCGACGTGTTATTCACCGGCGGTTGCGGCCGGATGCGGGCACATTCCGAAAATTCCGGGGGGAGGTCAAAAACAGACTGATCGTCCAAGAGCCGCCTCAAACCTTTTTCATAGATCCGGTAAGAAATCATTTCTCCAGGGGAAAGGGCCTTGACAAGATGGGCGAAGATCTCTTCCTTCGGCAATGCGTCGGCCCCCACCATAACGAGTCTGTACCGCCCTTTTAACGGCAGGGACAAGTGGTTTCCATGTACGATACGGATATGCCCGTCCAGGCCGAGTGTCTTAACAAGTTTTCCTGAAAGCGCCGCATATTCCGGGGCCTGCTCGATCCCCGTGCTTTCAACGCCGTACCGCCTGTAAAGGCATATCAGACTTAATGGAAGGGGCCCGCTCCCTAAAAACACCACCCTGTCCCGCGCATTGAGCTTTGCCCCGCGATACTCCATGCGTGCCAACTCAACGTAGTTTGGGTAGTACACGAATTGTTCCAACCGTGCCCATGGGTCGGGATCGGCAATGATCGATTCTGCGCATTTGATCTCCAACCTCAAAGAGTTGATCCTTTTAAGATGGGAGATACGCCTTATGGCAGCCCGCAGTTCCGGATCGGAGAGGAGCCTTTGTGCAATCTCATCCGCCACATGGACCGCAGCCAGGCGGTTTATTCTCTCAAAGTGGGAGAGATAGATATGGTCCGGGTCGTTATCGATTCGATCGTCTGTCAAATCCCCGAGCAAGGCATGGATACGGAGAAATTCGGCCTTAATAGAGTCCAGTATCATATCCATCATTCCTCTAATTCAACAAAAACCGTTGTGTTATTGACCCGCCCTGTGGGAAATATGCTCTTAACGATTTTGAAACCCTCGATATCGGCGGATTTAACAGGCGCATACAGAACCGCCCGCATCCCGGTGTACGTCCTGTAAATGACCGGGGCGGATCTTTGTTCTCTGATAATCTTTCGCAGATTTCGAAAGATCCTCGCCTTGGGTTCCGCCAGGGCCGCAACAAGGACCATGTCCCAATCCAGATCCTGGAGCGAGGCGTCATCGCCATGGACTATCTCAATATCATTTTCCAGCCCCAGACACGCAATCACCTTTTTAGACAATTCAACGGTTCCAGCCGATCCGTCCAAACCGACCGACCTGATCCCGTAAGAGCGGCTCATGAAAATCAAGCTCATCGGCACGGGACCACATCCGATAAACGCCAGCCTGCCGCCCGACGCAACGGGCATGGCCTCCACCTGGCTTTTCACCAAAGCCTCATACCGGGCATGGAGAGGAAAGGCCTCCAAGGTTTCCCATGGATTATCGGAACCAAGCAACTGCTTTGCAAGATGCTCTTCATGTATGCTGAAAAAGGTGGAATAATAGGACCGGATCAAGGGGAGTACGGACCGGATCTCCTCTTCTTCAAGGATCAGCCCGGCAAGATGTTCCCCCGCATCAAGGTGGGCCAGGTCGTCTAAGATCTGGTAGAGCCGGTAGAGCTCATCCGGGGAGAGTTCCTCAAGCATCTTTCGGGTGTATTTCCTGATCCGTTCGGCAAAGGCCAGAATGTGGGGTTTGATGATATTCAGGCTGGTGCGGCAGTCCTTGCAGCATCCTAAAAAATCATGCTCTTTGAGCTCGTGCTCATGGAAATAGTTGATATCGTGCATTGGGCAGCCTCCCTACTAATGACGGAAAAACCTGATAGGTTTTTCATAAAAAAACGCTGTTCACCTGAAGACCGGTTGGACCCTGGCCGATTCAGGAATCCGGTGTACGTGGACAATCAGACTATCACTATTTTTTCCCCTTCACAATAAAAAACCGGGTGGGGTCTCCCCGTTCGTATCCCCTGGTTCCATAAGGGTTCACATCAAAGCATGCGGTGTCATGGGATTTGACCTCTCTGAACCTGGCGGTTTGAAAAAGGGTCTCCGCCTCGGCAAGGCATATCCCTTCATAGAAAGGAAGCTCTTTTTGAAGACCGGCATAGGCGCAGAAAAAGCGCAAAGAGGTCATGCTCCCGTTTCTGAATATCCCCCTGAGGATCTTGAACGCCAGGTGATGCACCCGTTTCCACGTGGTGTTCATCCACATCCCGTCGGATGCAATGACGACGCCTGCCGGTTTCAGGACCCGTCTCCATTCATTGAGGGCCTTTTCAGGATCGGTCAGGGTCCACAGGAGATTTCTCGATACGACCACATCAAAAGTACAGTCCTTGAACAGGAGGTTCTCAGCATCCTGCAATTGAAAATCAATATCGAGGTCGCAACGATCAGCATGTTCCCTTGCCCTCTGAATCATTTTTTCTGAAATATCGATGCCGGTGACACGAAAACCCAACCGCGCAAGATGAACCGCGAACTGACCTGTGCCCGTACCCATGTCAATGGCCCTTCTTCCCGGGGCCCCTGAAACCAAACCGGCCAGGAGGGTCTCCCACGTTTCTGCAACGGTCTTTGATTTGTCCGTATCACGGGGATAGCTGAGGCTTCTCCAGTCCCAGTATCGCTGGATGGACCGTTTTTGCCGCTCCATTTCAAACTTCCCCTTTCTTTGTACTTTTTTGACGCAATGGAAATGAGCCGCCGGGGGGCAAGTCCCCCGGTCTTGGCCGGAAAACAAAAAAAGCCACGAAGGCCACGGATGTCATCCGCTGAAAAAAGGCCTTCATGGCTCCACTGCGTTTTTTGCAAAATGATGGATGGGATCACCCCACCCATCAAGAAAACCGGCAAGGCATTGTAAGGTGCGCCTTGGTCAATCAGTTCTTTATGCGGTCGCAGGCGCTATTTCATATGGGTGCGGCTCTATTGGATTACGCAAAGAAGTCATAAATAATGAGATGTTAGCTGAACTACTGGCCAAGTCCCTGAGGTTTTTTGCGAGAATAACATTTCAGGAAAAGGAT
>JAFCZI010000068.1 GCA_019314425.1 Deltaproteobacteria bacterium
TCAAATTGAACTTTTTTTCGTTTCTCCATCTGAGTGGGCGAAGTTAGGACCAAGCCCAAAGTGTCCGATGAACTGTGCCGAAAAATGTCCGTTAATCGGCACCGATTTCGTCTGGTGTCTGAACGAAAACTAGGATTTTTCGTCAAGGTCAAGGAAGATCAAAATTTTAACCACATGAATATATTGAATATTTCGAGGATTAAAATTTTTATCTGACGCAAAGATTGGCGGAAAAGACAGTTTTCGTTCGGGCACTAACTAATCTTTATTGCTGACCCCCGCCTCTTCGAAAGAGGCCATCTCGCGCATTATACGGCAGGCCGTATCAACCGCGTTCATGGCAATGGCGGCGCCGGTGCCTTCACCCAGCCGCATTTGAAAATCAATGACCGGATCAAGGCCCATGTGGGAAAGAGCGGCGTGATGGGCAACCTCCACTGACTGATGTCCGGAGATCAAATACCCCCCGATCTCGGGCTTCAAGGCGTAAGCGATTAACCCCGCTGCCGTTGATATCACCCCGTCAAGCACCACCACCGTGCCCTTTGAAGCCGCAGCCAGTACCGCCCCCGCAATGCCCGCTATTTCGTAACCCCCGATTTTTCGCAGTATATCAAAGCCGCCCCTCGAATCCGGCTGATGGAAGTTGAGCGCGTTCTCGATGATCCGGGCCTTCCGTTCCAACCCCTTGTCATCCAGGCCTGTGCCCCTTCCGGTTGCCTGGATGGGCGTAATCCCCGTGACAGCGCAGATGATGGCCGATGCGGAGGTTGTGTTTCCAATACCCATCTCCCCGAGACCGACCATGTCGATTCTATTCAATGCGTATTTTCTGAAAAAGACTTCCATTCCTTTTTCGACAGCTTCTTCCGCTTCCCGGGGCGTCATCGCTTCCTCGAGGGCGAAGTTTCGGGTCCCTTTCCGTATTTTTCCATCAAACAACTTCGGATGCGGACTGAAATCGGCATTGACACCCATATCCACAATGCTCATGTCCATGTCAAACTGGCGGCACAATACGTTTATGGCCGCGCCGCCATCCAGGAAGTTTTTCACCATCTCACCGGTGACCGAGGCGGGGTAAGCCGACACACCTTCCTCGACAACGCCGTGATCTGCCGCAAATACCATAATGGATTTTCGATCCACGCGGGGATTCAACGTATTCTGGATAAGACTTATCCTCAGGGCCAACGCCTCCAGGCGCCCCAATGACCCTAACGGTTTGGTCTTATTATCCATTTTACTGACGGCTTCGGCCCTGATATCATCCGATACGGGATGAATGGCTTCAAGTACATGCCTGAGCCCGGGGAAAGCGGCGCCGGGCGTGCCTTCATTTTCAGGGTTGATTTTCAGCGAAGCAGAAGCGCTGCTCTCGGAGATTTTATGGCTCGATTTTCCGGGGGAAAGGCCCCATTCACTCCCGTCTCCGCTGAAATCAATGACATATTTGAGCGCTTTTCCTGAAAGAACATCCGGCATCAAATCCGCCGCCCTTGAGGGGGGGATGATATCTTCAATCAATTTTTCAAACGAACCGGCCTTTTTCCCAATCAGGGTAAGGCCGTCCCTCATATGTTTTCGGGTTAATCCATATGCCCCTGAAAGGATCATCTCTTTATAATGCATGAGGTTAAGGAGGTTCGTCTCAAGGGTCTTATTTTTCGTCAGCCCCCCAAAAAAGGCAAGTCGCCCGCCTTTAGCCAGTTTTGCGATACACATGCTGAAAGCCACAGGATCAGCACACGCGTTCAGTGCCATGTCAAATTCGCTATCCGTGGTCTCCTTCTGAAGCGTTATGCCTTCAGCCCTCTGAAACGCCGCCGACCGCTTGATCTTTTTTTCATCCTTTTCGATTACCAGCGGGATAACCCCCCGCTCTCGGCATGCCAGGGCCGCGATCAAGCCCACGCTCCCACCGCCATATATGATAATCCGCTCCCCCTTTTGGGGTTGAAGGTGCTCCAGGGCATTCTGCACACACCCTGCCGGCTCCGCCAAAGACGCCACTGGGAGGGGAATATCATCATCGACCGGAATCAGATTTTCCGGAGGGGCCACCACATGACTGGAAAACCCGCCGTCATGGTGAAAGCCCATAATCTTCATTTTTTCACAAAGGTTCTCCCGTCCACTCAAACAGTAGACGCACTGGCCACAGGTGCTTCCGGGCCATACGGCGAATCTTCGGCCATCCTCGCCTTCAACGATAAGTTCATGCCCCAAAACCCTAGGCAGGACCAGATCCCTGTGACCCTCATGCCACATTTTGGCATCTGTCCGGCAGATGGCACAGTATCGTACACTGAGGGCCCGAAACCCCTCGGGAGGATCGCTCTTTCCCGCCTCCTTCATGTCCAGTTTTTTCAATCCGGTCAGCAGCAGTCTCATTTTCTTAATGGATTCCCCCCTTGGTAAGGGCCCACAATCTGCCGACGCCCTTTTTCGGATCTCGGTTCTGGATTTTCACCCAATTTTCAAGCGTATTAAACGCCGATCCCTGTTTCAGGAGCGAACATGCCTTATCAACACCGTCCTGGATGGAAGGGAGATTTCC
Source organism: Deltaproteobacteria bacterium (assembly GCA_019314425.1). Classification (GTDB taxonomy): domain Bacteria; phylum Desulfobacterota; class DSM-4660; order Desulfatiglandales; family Desulfatiglandaceae; genus NaphS2. Next base: position 2,561 of record JAFCZI010000068.1, read on the forward strand.
CGCCAGATAAAATATCAGCCCGGCATTCAGGGCAGCCGCCTCAAAACGGGCCCCGTCTTTCTCACCGCGCAACAATGCTACAAAATCTCTGGCTTCCCGATCCATATCCGGAACAGGTGCAAGGTCGGATGGATTGCAGGTCGTGAGGCCATAATCCTCCGAGCGGAAATCATATTCCGTTATTTCACCGTCCTCCTTCAGCTCCGCGCAATAGGTCCTGCCGCAGACAGAGGCTTCATCCATGCCCTTCAGGGAGTTATCGATGCCGCCATAAAGAACCAGCGCCCGCTCATACCCGATGGCTTTCATCACCCTGACAACCGGTATGATCATCTCCTTTGCATAAACGCCCCTGACCCCTATTTTCGGCATGGCGGGGTTTGCGAGAGAAGCGGCGATGTTAAGGGTTGAGCCAAAGTGGATATTGGAAAGGATTCTGCCAAGGGCCTGGGGATGGATCTCGGCGCTCATACCGTTAAACAGCCCGATACCGGCCCGGTTGATACTCTCGGCAACCACATCGACACTGCACTCCACGTCAACACCCAGGGCCTCGGCCATGTCTACGGTCCCGCACAGGGAGGTTATTGCCCGAGCCCCATGCCGGGCCATTCGAATGCCCCCCGAAGCCGCAATGATGGATGCCGCCGTACTGATGTTGAACGTCTTGAAGGTATCCATACCCGTGCCGCAGTTTTCAACAATGGGCCGGGGATCATCTGAAACAACTTTTACGGTGTCAAGCTCATAAATAGCCTCCCAGCTTCCCGCCACCTCTTCTTCCGTTTCACCTTTAGCGGTCATGGCCGCCAGGAACGCTCCCTGCTGCATGTCCGTTGTTTCATTCCTGAGGATCGTATAAAAAGCGCCTTTCGCTTCCTCCCTGGACAAATTCTCCTTTTGAACCAGACGGGTGATCAACCCCCCGAATTCCCTGTTCACTGCTGTTTGCATAACTTCTCCTTTCTTTGGTTCAGTATCATTCTGAACAAAGGGTCATCGAAACCATATGGGGAAGGGATATAACCCAAGAAAGAAAACAAGGAGATGCAATGATTTTCAGGGAAAAGACAGATGACGGGAAAAATGAGATGTCCCTGGATGCATACACCTATATCCTTTCAGTCATTAAAAATGGTTCTGATGACCACAAAAGATATGGATAGCATCCAGCTGGGTTATCCGGAATATTGCTAACAGCAGGCAGGCTTTCTGGCTTAAGGATCAATCTACTGACCGCGCCTTCCCGGTCTCCCAGTGGCATTTACGGCTTTCGTCCCCTCATACAGCAATGGCTGGTTCGCGATGGATTCTAACCATCTTTCCTTTTAACATCACATAATCAATCCGACCTGTTTATGCGACGCACCTGTGTCAGAGTGGAAGATATATGCTGAAAGAAAAAATGTCAATTCAAATTGATGGGCTTGTAAAAAGAAGGGCGGTCATGGTCAGGATCGTTTGGTGATCCTACGCCGCGGCCCCCGCCGCCTGAATTTTTTCAAGATCGAGAATCAGGGAAATATCGCCGTTTTCCATAATACCTACACCCGAAAAAAACCCCGTCTTGGCCAGCAGTTCTCCCAGGGGAATGGCCATCAGCGGCATATTACCGATAACCGCGTCTGCCGCAATGGCAAAACCTTCATTTTCGTTCAACACCCCGCCGGAAATCGCAGACTGCCGCAGTATGATGATATAGCCTTCACCCGGATCTTTCGCATCCATTCGCAGCAGGCTTCTGAGATCACAGAATTGTTCAACCTTTTCGGAAGATTTCACCCTCCCATTTCCAATGGATTTCACAAGGGATGTGGGAATGGCCAGGATATAATCTCCCAGCCTGAACAAAACCGCATAAATAATGGAAAGAGACAGGGGCAGGCTTATGATAAACCGGGTCCCTTCAGAAGGCTCTGACTGAATTTTCATGTTGCCGCCCAGATATTCAATGGCCCGGGCAATGACATTCATACCGATCCCTCTTCCCGCCAGCTGGGTCGTCTCTCCGGCGGATGAAAAGTCCGGTCGACAAATAATGCTCAGTAGCTTCTCGTTTGAAAGCGTGCTCATCTCCTCATGGCGCATGTCCATCTTGTCTTTTAGGTACGCGCTGATGGCCTCGCGGTCAAGGCCCCGGCCATCGTCACTGACCGTCAGGACCAGCTGATCCCCACGCCTTTCGGCTTCCAGAACGATTTTTCCCTCCCGGGCCTTCCCGGATTTTTCCCGTTCACCGGAAGGCTCAATACCGTGGGCTACGGCGTTGCGCAACAGGTGCATAAACGGTTCTCGCAGGCGATCCATCAAACCGATATCCACCTCAATTTCGCCCCCCACAATTTCAAGCGTCACATCCCGGTTATAGGATTTCGCCAAATCACGAATGGTCTTGATAAACAGCTCCCCGAAATCCTGAACAGGCATCAACCTGAGCTGAGCCAACTGGAAATAGAGACCTTTGAGCATGGAAATATAATAACTAATCCAGGTTCCAAGACCTGTGGATATCTGGTCCTGCGTCAGTGGGGGGAGCGTCTTTTCCAGCATCATGATTTCCTGGGAGCGGGCCAGTAGCGATTCGATCAAGGCATAATCCACCCGTATACGATCAATTTTCCCCGGCGCTGCCGACGGCCGGATCTCAGGCTCCGCCCGATCAACCCATTCCTCGGGATCTTTTGCCAGATCCTCAGAAATCGACCGCAGTCTTTCCAGGTCCTCCGGCTCGCTGATCTCACCTTTGCCTGCCACAAAAACCTTGAGCAGGTCTATGCCGTCAAAAAGCAATTGAACGATCCGCTCATCAGGAATTTTGGTACCGTCCTGAAAAGATTTACACCAGAACTCCATGGCATGACAAAAAGTAGCCAGATCCGTCATACTGAGGGCCCTGGCCATTCCCTTCACAGAATGGACTTTGCCATGTATGTTACCCCACAACTGCTGGTTTTGAAGGTCTTTTTCCACCTTGATCAAAGCGGCGTCCAACTCATCAAGATACTTGTTCGATTCCTGGATGAAAATTTTCTGGTATTTATCAAGTTCCATAGGCCAATCCTGCCAGCTTCTTCCAGATCCCGCCGGGCGTCATCAACTCCGCCGTGTCCCCTCGTTCATTAAAGGCAACCTCAGCCCCGCCGTCGTCCTCAACCCACTTAATGCCCACGATCCTGTCCGGAATCAACCCCACCTTTTCAGCATCCCACTTCAGCAAAATGATATAGGGGTCATCATGCAGCGACGACGTCTCTTTTTCCATGAAGCGACCCATATCAATCACATCAAATAAATCACCCCGGTAGTATATAAGGCCGCCATAGCAGCTCGGCATGAGCGGTACGGGTACAATGCTGACATTATCCGCGACACGGTATATGTATTTGGCCTCAATGCCAATATAGTGCCCGGCTGCCTCAAAAATAAAGATATCCATGCGCCCTCTAATCTCCGCGAAGCCTGAAACGCTCCTGGGATGCCATCATCCTCTCTGAAAGCGCATTCAAAGACTGCATCAACTCCACAATCTTCCGCATCCCTTCTTTCTGATTTCGGGTCCCCACAGTGGTTTTCTGAGTGGAGACGAAATTTTGCTGGGCCAATCGTGAAAGCGCCTCAAAATGACTGAGCAGCCCCCGTATTTCTTTAACCTGCTTCAGCGTTGCCTTTTCCACCAATTGCACCTCGGAGGAAATTTCCTTAACACCGGATACCATCTCTCTGAAGGTTCCAACCATGCTCCCGATAATGCCACGTCCTCTCCCCACATCGTCTTCGCTTTTCCTGAGCGCCAGAATCACCGCTTTGTTGTCTTGAAATATATCATCTACGATCCGTCTGATCTCCCAGGAGGACTGCTTGGAGTTTTCCGCCATGCTCCGTATCTCGTTGGCCACCAACGCAAACCCTTTCCCCATTTCACCGGCCCGGGTGGCCTCGATGGAGGCGTTCAGGGAAAGCAGCTCCGTTTTCTGGGCAACCTCGTCCATGACATGCATTACCATCCGGATCTTGTCCACATTGTTGCTCAACCGATAAATGGGTTTCGTATTTTCCACGATCTGCCTGAGCACATTGTCAAGATACCCAAGGGTTTGCCGGGCTTTGGTTTCGCCGGTTCCCGTCTTAACCAATGCGTTATTGATTTTCGAAACCGTCTGGGCCGACTGCCGGCCCGCCGCATCCATCTGATCAAGGCAGTTGTTAAGAATCAGAGACGTCTTCTGAACAATCATGGTCTGTTGCTCCGACCCCTTGGCAATGACCGTGGCCGATTCGTCAATTTCCTCACTGCTGGCAAGCACCTTTTCCGAAAGGCTGCTGAGGGTCCGATTGGTTTCCTCCATTTTCGAAGCCACATTCTTGATCTCCGATATCATTTTCCTGAGATCTTTCACCATGGAAGCGAATACTTCTTCCAGATCCCGAATTTCATCTTGACTCAACAACGGGATATCCTTTGAAAGATCTCCGTGGCTGACCTCCCTTGCCACGGCGCTCAGGCTGTTCAAACGGCGAACGATGGACCTTGAAAAATAACCCCCGAAAATGGCACCGGCTGCCAGGGCCAGTGCAACGGAAATGGCCTGTGCCGTATAATAATCATCCGTCAATCGGTTAATAACGGCGACAACCGTCATCAGCAGCAGGAGCAAAACAAGAAAGCTGAGGATAAGTTTATTTCTAATGCTTGTGCGACTCATGATTTCAGACCCTCCATTGTCAGGACCCATCCATCCAGGTCATTGTCTGTTCTGAGCATTGACGCTACCAGTTTTAACTCCCGAGTACCATACTTCAAGCGAAGCCTGCGTCGCTTTAAATTGAGATTTTTGGCCACCTCCTTTAAGGCCTCTACCAGCCGACCCCGTCCTTCCTGAGGAAAAACAGCCGTCACCCTGAGATTCAACGTATCTTCAAGGGGCTTGTTGAGGAGCTCGAGGGCCATGGCATTGGCACTCATCACCCGTGCATCCCGATCCACCACCAGAATACCGATGCCGACACTGTCAAAAACCGTCTTTTGGAACTTCAGTTCCTTAATCAGCTCAGCCGTGGCCTGACGGGGATACAGGTTTTCAGGTTCAACAAGTGCATCATGTTCCAATTCGATGACGCCATAATTCTCAAGATTGTCCAGAAGGCCGCCAAGGTATTCCGTCATCTCCGCCAGGGGGCCCTTTACAACACAGCAATCCGCACCGATATTTTTGATATCATCCATCTGCTCAATCAGGGTGCCTGAAACCGCGATAATGGTCAGCTGACCCGCTGAAAATTTCCTGCGTGCAAATTTAATCAGCTGCACGCCATCTATTTTGGGCATGATGAGGTCGGCAAAAAGAACATCAAACGCCGATTCCTCCAGCCTCGAAATCCCCTCTTTTCCATCACAGGCCTTAATGACGTCATAACCCTTGTTTTCAAGAAGTTCTGAAAGAAACTCCACAAAGAAAAAGTCGTTATCCACAACCAGGGCCTTCTTTGCCATGGCCAACACCTCCCAACTATCAATTGATGCAGACTCTTCTTATCTCAGCCATATCCGTTAACCCCGAGAAAGCTTTCACGATGCCGTCCTGCTTGAGCGTTGCCATCCCCTGCTCGGCGCTGATTTTTAAAATTTCCTCTGAGGTCGCTTTCTTTTTGATAAGGGCCTTTATCTCCGGTGTACCCTCCAGAAGCTCGTGTATCCCCATACGCCCTTTATACCCGGTTCCCGAACAGGCATCGCACTTCCAGGGACGGTACAGGGTCAAATCAGGGGTATATTCGATGTGGGTTTTCTCGAAAGCGGCGCTACCGTATTCAGATACAATCTCGTCAAATTCCTCCTTGGACGGGTGGTACCCTTTCTTGCATTTCGAGCACAGTCTTCGAAGCAGTCGCTGGGCCAGAACACCCAGCAGGGAATCCGAAAAATTGAGGGGATTCAATCCCATATCCAGCAGACGGGTGACAGTCTCGGGGGCGCTGTTGGTATGCAGCGTTGAAAGCACCAGGTGACCGGTCAGAGATGCTTCAATTCCGATGGACGCTGTTTCAAAATCGCGCATCTCCCCGATCATGATCACATCCGGATCAGCCCTTAAGAAGGATCGCATGATTCTCGCAAAATCGAGACCGATTTTGGGTTTTGCCTCCACCTGTCTGAGCCCTACCTGAGTGATCTCTACCGGATCTTCAGCCGTCCAGATTTTAACGCCGGGTTTGTTGATGCGGCCCAGGGCGGAATGCAGCGTCGTGGTTTTACCGGAACCCGTCGGCCCCACCACCAGGATCATGCCGTAGGGCTGGTCGAGAATCTTCTCCATGACTTGCATATTCCGTTCGTTCAACCCCATCTCGGAGAACGCCATGGCACCGGCACTGGCCAGCACTCTCAGAACCGCATCTTCACGACCCCCGGCAGTGGGAATGGTGGCCAGGCGAAGTTCAAAGGGCTTGATGCCTTTGCGCCTGAACTTAATTTTTCCGTCCTGGGGCAGCCGCCTTTCGGCGATATCGATACCCGCCATGATTTTCAGCCGGGAAAGGATACCTCGGGCCATATGCTCGGGCACACTGGCGTATTCCTGGCATACGCCGTCCAATCGAAAACGAATGCCGGTTTTCCGGGTCTCAGGCGATGGCTCAATATGAATGTCCGACGCATTTTGCCGGTAGGCATTGATAATGACCTGGTCCACCAGCCGAACGACCTGACTTGATTCTTCGTTC
>JAFCZI010000069.1 GCA_019314425.1 Deltaproteobacteria bacterium
ACATGGGATTCGGCGGCAAAATGGCAGACCGAATCCAGATGGTATTCATCAAAAAGCCCATCCATTCGTTCCCTGTCGCAGATATCCGCTTTAACAAAAACGTAACGATCACCGTATGTTTCTTCAATCTCCGTAAGATTCTCCGGATTTCCCGCATAGGTCAGGCTATCCACGTTGATGACCCGTCCCTCAAAATCACTTTCGTCCAGAAGATAACGGATAAAATTACTTCCAATAAAACCGCATCCGCCGGTTACCAGCATATTCTCCATCATTTTACCTCATCCATTAAACGATTCTTGAACCGGGCGACAAATTGAATCAGATCGGCCCGCCAATCCCGCATGATGTTCAAACCTTCATCCTTCAACCGTTTATTTTCCAGAATCGAATTGGTCGGCCTTTCCGCGGGGGTGGGATAATCACAGGTGGTGCAGGGGACAAAAGCGTTCGAGACCGCCATTTCGTCAAGAAACGTGGTGGCCAGTTCATACCAGGTGCAATGCCCTTCCGATGTGGCGTGAAATAGTCCGTTAACATCGGCATCCATAACGGTTTCAATCTGCTCCGCCAACCGATAAGACCACGTGGGAGAGCCGAACTGGTCATGAACCACCTTGATCTCTCGTTCCGGATCACCGAGCGCCAGCCTCAACATGGTTTTCAAAAAGTTCTGTCCATTGGCCCCATAAAGCCAGGCCGTTCTCAAAATACTGTAACGGTCCGTTTCCTCACAAACCACTTTCTCTGCTTCCAGCTTCGTGATGCCATAATAGGAAACGGGGTGGGTGTTATCGTTTTCGGTGTAATATTCGGGGACCGGTTTTTTCCCATCAAACACATAGTCCGTGGAAATATGGATCATCCGTGCCCCCCGCGCCTCGGCCGCTGAAGCCAGATTTTTCGGCCCTTCCACATTGACCTTCCAGGCCAATGCCTTTTCGGTTTCGCAATCATCCACCCGGGTGAATGCCGCACAGTTCAGGATCACGCCCGGTTTCAGCTCCACCACAAACGCGTTCACCGCCGTCCGGTCGGTGATATCCAAGACCCCTAAATCCACTGGGGTTACTGCGTGGCTTTTTTCCAGAACCTTTGTGCAATCCTGCCCCAACTGCCCGGCGGCGCCCGTAATCAGAATCTTCACGTGTTCTCCTCAGGGCCTCGGCATTTGATCAGGGAATCTCATAATGACTTGGGTCCCCTTTCCAGGCTCACTGTCAATTCGTACATTCCCGCCATGCTCGCTGATGATACGCCTCGCGAAACAAAGGCCCATGCCCACACCGACCGCTTTGGTGGTAAAAAACGGATCAAAAACATAGGGCATATCTTTTTCCGCAATACCAACACCGTTGTCTACAACCTCCATCAACAGGCCGTTTTTCTCCTCCGACAAGAAAATCGTCACCGACCCTTCATCACCTTTAAGGAATTCCACCGCATTGAGCAGAACCTCGTAAAGCACCCTTCTGAAAAGTACCGGGTCAACCACGAACTCCACCGCAGAAAATTCTAAAGACCACGTGACACGCTTTGAAAGCTCAGCCGCTTTCGCCTGAAGTTGGACCATCTCCCTTTCAAGGATATCCGAGACGGAAACCCGCACCGGTTGAGCCGTTGGAATCCGGGTGTATTCGCTTACAACCCTCACAATGGCTTCAAGCCGCTCGGCATCACTCAAAATATTTTTCAAGTAGGCGGCGATTAACGAATTTCCATCTATTTTGTTGAGAATTCGCATGGCAAAACCACCGATACTCATGACAGGGTTGCGTATCTGGTGGGCAATGGCCATGGCCAGCTGCGTCAACCCTTCCGCCCGCTCACGCTCCATGCGGTGTTTTTCCCTTAAGACCTGCTTTTCCCGGTCATGGAGCAATTGAAGCTCCGTTACGTCATGAAGAATCAGGACGACGCCGGCGATTTGGTCATCCTCCCTGAGAAAAGACCCCGTGATGGATAATTGCAGCGTCTTGCCGCCCGGTTGAACATAGGGAACCCTGCGATGGAGATTGACCTTTTTCTCCTTTATCACATCCAGTATGACCTGATTAAACGCCTGATTTCCTGAACCCTCCAGAAACAATTCACCCCACGCCCTGCCTTCAAACGTGCGGCAGGCATAACCCAGGATCCCGGAAGCCGCATCATTGCTGGTGACAATTTCTCCATCCGGGTTAATGACCAGAAGACCCACCGGGATGCTTTCCAGAATATTATGAAGGATAATCGATTTAATGTTGAACCCCCTGTTTTGCGGCTCAGCTTCGTATAATCAGTCGAAAATGTCAAATCAAAGTCGCATATGAAGCCAGCCGAAACCTGAAATTGGAAATTGGGAAAGGGAACGCTTATGTTTTTCCAAATTTCAACTTTCGATTTTCAAATTTCTCTGTTATGTTATGACCCTTCACAACCATTCGGGCCCATACCGGAAAGAAAGGATTCAATCAAATATGGACGCAGCCAAAAAAATTTCAAGCCAACTATCCCTCTGGATATTCGTCTGGTTCCTCTTGATGGGACTGGCGCTCGCCGGTTTCGGTTACCGGCAGATGGGGATCTTAAATAAAAGCCTTCAGGGACAAATAACGCTGGAAACATCGGCGATCCTGCTGCAAAACAGCGGAATTCTATTTCTTCAGGTGCTCGGGGGAAGCCTGGTACTTTTTGGCATACTTCTCTGGCTGACCCTCCGCGCTTCCACGCGCCGGACTTTGGCAACTATCGATGTCCCCAAACCCGTTACACCCGCCGCCAAAAAGGTGAAGAAAAACCTGCCACCCCGTCCAACGCTGGAAGAAAAAGAAGCGCTTGCCCGGGAAAACCAGCGAAGGTCCCTCCATGTGCTGAGCCTGCTTCAAAGAGAGGGCCGTCTGGTGGACTTTCTTGAGGAAAACCTCAAAGATTATGATGATGCTCAGATCGGCGCCGCCGTTCGCAGCATTCAGGAAAACTGCCGGAAGGCTTTGAAGAAATACTTAAAAATCGAGGCGGTCATCGACAAGGATGAGGGGGAAGAGGTTGCGGTGGAGAAGGGATTTGACGCCTCCGCCATCAAGCTAACGGGGAACGTCACCGGGGAACCTCCCTTTAAAGGGGCGCTGCAACACCGCGGCTGGCGTGTGGGACAGTTTGATCTGCCAACCCTTTCCGGTTCACCGGACCCGGCCATTATCGCACCCGCCGAAGTGGAAATCCCCTAAAGGGCGCCACCCTCAAATAACGAGCAATCCATGACAAGTGAAACAAAACCCAACCCCACCTTCGTAGTGGGCATTGACTTGGGCACCACCAACAGCGTAGTGGCCTATACGGAGGCCCGGGTGACGGATGATGCGGAACCCCATATCAGAATCTTCAAAATCCCTCAACTGGTCGCCTCCGGGGCATTGGGGGAAAATAACACGCTACCCTCCTTTTTACTGCTGCCGGGCCCCCATGATGTCCCTGAAGGCGGGCTGGCCCTGCCATGGGATCCGCAAAGCGATGTGGCTGTGGGCACCTTCGCCCGGGACCGGGGCGCTGAAATTCCCACGCGCATGATTGCCTCCGCCAAATCATGGCTCTGTCATACGGGCGTGGACCGCAATAAACCGATCCTTCCATGGGAAGGCCCTGACGACCGGGAAAAGCTTTCACCGGTTGAAGCGTCTGCGGCGATCCTCGCGCATATCCGAAAAAGCTGGAATTATGCCTTTGCCCGGGAAGACCGCCGACTGCGGCTGGAACATCAGGAGATTTTCCTGACGGTACCCGCTTCATTTGATGCGGTGGCCAGGAATCTCACCGTCGAAGCGGCCGAAATGGCGGGGCTGCCCAAAACCACCCTGCTGGAGGAGCCCCAGGCCGCGTTTTATGCCTGGATTGACAGCACCCGAGGGGAATGGCGCAATAGGGTTCGGGTAGGTGATCTGATCATGGTGGCGGATGTGGGCGGGGGCACCACGGATCTGAGCCTCATCAAGGTCACCGAAGCGGGTGGGGAATTGAATCTGGAACGGGTTTGTGTGGGAAAACACCTCCTGGTGGGCGGGGACAACATGGATCTGGCCCTGGCCTATACAGTGGCCGCCAACATGGCCGCAAAGGGTACAAAGCTGGACGCACACCAGATGCGCGGCCTGAGCTATGGCTGCCGATCAGCCAAAGAGCACCTTTTCACCCATGAGGATTCCGAATCCTACCCCATCACCATACTGGGCCGGGGAAGCCGACTCATCGGCGGCACCATCAAAACTGAACTGACCCGGGTACAGGTTGAATCAGTTCTGAAAGAGGGCTTTTTCCCGACATGCAACCGAAATGCCCGCCCGCTGGAAACACGCCGCGCCGGAATGCGGGAAATGGGGCTTTCCTATGCCTCGGACCCGGCCATTACCCACCACCTGGCTCAGTTTCTGAACCAGCAGGACACGCCGGAATCGACTCCTGAATCCTTTGTCTGCCCCAGCGCCATCCTTTTTAACGGCGGCGTCATGAAAGCCGAAGGGTTAAGAAATAAAATCCTGGAGATCCTCTCTTCCTGGACCACCGAGGCGGGCTGCCCTTCCCCCAGGGAGATTGAAAGCCGTGATTTCGATCTGGCCGTGGCCCGGGGAGCCGCCTACTATGGTCTGGCCGGAAAAGGCCATGGGGTCCGCATTCGCAGCGGGCTCGCCAAAACCTACTATATCGGTGTGGAAGCGTCCATGCCGGCGGTGCCGGGTGTTCCCGCTCCGGTCAAGGCCCTGTGCGTAGCGCCATTCGGCATGGAAGAAGGCTCGGAAGCGACCCTGCCGGGCAAAACGTTCGGCCTGGTTGTGGGAGAACCGGTTCAATTTGATTTTCTGGGATCCAATACCCGGCGCCACGATGCCATCGGTACGGTAGCGGAGGACTGGGAAGGCGAAATAGAGCCCATCACCACACTCGAAACCCATCTGGAGGGGAAAACCGGCGCCGTTGTTCCGGTCACCCTTGAATCCCGTGTCACGGAGGTGGGGACCCTTGAGCTCTGGTGCGTGTCGCGGGAGGATCAGAAAAAATTCAAACTGGAATTTAATGTTAGAGAAAAAGAGACAGATTAACCATGCAATATATTATCGGGATAGACCTGGGCACCACCAATTCCGCCGTCACCTATATCGATCTCGCGCTGAACCGGGAAAGATCCGTACCGGTAATCCACCATTTTGAAATCCCGCAAATTACGGGTTCGGGTGAAACATCAAAGGCCAGGGTGCTGCCGTCTTTTCTTTACCTGCCAGGGTCGCACGAGTTTCCGAGTGACGCCCTGGCCCTGCCCTGGAGCAAAGACAATAACGCGGGTTTTGTGGGAATTCTGGCGCGGGAACAAGGTGCAAAATCCCCCAAACGGATGATTTCCTCCGCCAAATCATGGCTCTGTCACGAAAAAGTGGATCGACACGCCCCCATCCTGCCGTGGGGTGCAGATGACCCGGCGCAAAAGCGCTCTCCCATCACCGTTACATCCGCCTATCTGAAACATATTAAAGAGGCCTGGAACCATCACGTCGGCGAGGATGAAAGCGCCTGGCTCGAAAACCAGAGCGTGGTCATTACCGTCCCCGCTTCCTTTGACGAAGTGGCCCGGGACCTGACCGTTGAAGCGGCCACAAAAGCCGGCATCCCCAACATCACCCTGCTTGAAGAACCGCTGGCGGCCTTTTACAGCTGGCTGAATATTAACGAACAGAAGTGGGATCAGCAGGTCAGCCCTGGAGAACTAATCCTGATCTGCGATGTGGGCGGGGGCACCACGGATTTCACCCTCATCACGCTACGGGAAAAAGACGGAAAGCCTGTATTTGAAAGGATTGCCGTGGGGGATCACCTGATTCTCGGCGGGGACAACATGGACCTGGCCCTGGCCCATCTCTCGGAAGAGCGGCTTCAGGGTGGGCAAAAGAAAAAATTGAGCATGGGTCACTGGCAATCCCTGTGCAACCAGTGTCGCCAGGCCAAAGAAGACATACTGGGGGCGCTTGAAGATGAAAAAACCATCACCCTCATCGGTGAAGGCCGCAAACTGATTGCCGGCACCAAAACCAGCAAGCTCAATCGTTCGGATGTGGAATCGGTTATTCTGGACGGGTTCTTTCCCCTGGTCCACCCCGACGAATCGCTCCAACTCAAACCCCGACAGGGCATGACGGAATTCGGTCTTCCCTATGCCCAGGACCCTGCCATAACGCGCCATTTGATCCGATTTCTGGAACAGCATCGGGAAGATTTAAAGGAAACCCTGGATCGAGACAGCATCGAACCGGATCTGATCATGTTTAACGGCGCGGCACTCAAACCCGCCATCCTCCAGGAGCGTATCCGGGCCGCCATCTCCACGCGGTTTCATGGAACAGAGGATTCCCCCCCGAGAATGCTGCTAAACCCGGATCTGGACATTGCGGTTGCCCTGGGCGCATCCTATTACGGGCGGGTTCGAAAGGGATACGGCGTTCAGGTGGACAGCGGCAGTGCCAGAGGCTACTACCTGGGGGTTCACCTTTCCGAAGAAACGTCCGCGAATGAAAAAAACGACCCCCATGACCCTGAGATGGCCATCTGCCTGGTGGAACGGGGCATGCCCGAAGGGACTCAAAACGAACTCCACGACAAGCATTTTTCCGTTCTGGCCAACCAGCCGGTTCGATTTCACCTGTACAGTTCCAGTTATCGCTCGGGAGACGCGGTGGGCGACGTCATCCCCGTGGACGACACACTGACAGCCCTCCCGCCCCTTCACACGGTGATTAAATTCGGGAAAAAAGCCAAAGGGGGCGTCTCCATCCCCGTAAAAGTGGAGGCCCATTACACCGAGATGGGCACACTCGCTCTGTGGTGCCAGTCTTTAAAGAGCCCTCACCGCTGGCGTTTCCAGTTTCAGTTGCGCACCATAGAGCAGCCTGTCGCGGTATCGGACAGGGAGGTGTTTGAAGAATCCCTGGTGGATGAGGTTATTTTACGGATCAGAAACACCTTCTCCGGCAAAGCCGCCAAAACCGAAATCCCCCGTCTCATCAAAGACATCACCCAAACGGTCAACACGCCAAAGGAAAAATGGCCCCTCGAATTTATTCGCCGAATGGCCGATGAGCTCATGGGTCTGTACGCATCCTGCAAACGCGGCATTGAATACGAAAGCCGTTGGATCAACTTGATCGGATTCTGTCTGAGGCCCGGGTTCGGGGATGCCCTGGACGAACACCGTATGGAAAATTTGTGGAAATCTTTCCATGCCGGGCCATTTCATACCCAGAACGTTCAGGTACGATCAGAATGGTGGGTGTTGTGGCGCCGGATTTCGGGGGGCCTTTCCGCAAGCCAGCAGCGCCAGATATTCTTGAGCATTTCATCTTTGGTAAAGCCTGGAAAAGGCGGGAAAAAACCCAATCTCGCACCCCAGGAAGAAATGGAACTATGGATGACGCTGGCCAATCTGGAACGACTTTCCACAGAGGACAAAGCCGCCAGGGGAAAACAGCTGGTCAAAAATCTTCACCCCAAAAAAACCCGGCCTCAGCAGTGGTGGGCACTGTCCAGAATCGCGGCTCGGGAACCCCTTTACGGCCCCATTGATCGGGTCATTTCTCCCGGCCTGGCGGCCACCTGGATCAAAACCATCCTGTCTCAAAAATGGAAAGCCCCTCGACCCGTGGGAATGGCCTTGTCACAGATGGCACGGCTCACCGGAGATCGAAAACGGGATCTGGACCCCGAGGTCATTCAAAACATCATCGATTGGCTTTCGCCCTACGAATGGGCCGCCCCCCGCATCCGCGTTCTCAAGGAAGTGGTTCCACTGGCCCACCTGGAGGAAACCCAGATGTTCGGGGAATCCCTCCCATCCGGCATTCACCTGCGGATATAAAAGGATGGAACCTTTTGAACCATATCCGGGAATGGTCATGTCCATGCTGAGTGTAATGAATTTGTGCGAAATGATGGATGCCGCTGATAAAAAAAGGGTTGGATGGTCTGGGCTGTTTTCCAGGTGCCGATCTTGATTTTTTTTGCCGCCCCCCCTGTACAAAGAAGAGTGAACAGGCCAGTAAAACAAGTACCGTTAATAATCGTTTCATTGCGTTTCCTCTTTTTGTCGAGGCCCTGAGGTCAAAGTATTTCCCGGATTTCCATCAGTTTGCAATTTTTGGGTTCCTGAGCCCCTCATGTTTAAAGCAGTTGGATGGTAAATCAGGATCCCAGCCCATCTCAACTTGCATTCGCTTGCAATCCCCCAATCCTTTCCCTCTTCCCTTTCCGGTATCCGCCTCTCCGTCGCGAGGGCTTGCGCCAACCTCGGGGAACAAAAGATTGGCGCCAGAAAATAGCGATGCGGAGTGGGGTTCATGGGTACAGTGAGCCCTTGGCGCATCACCCATGACAAGACGACTCACAGCCACCATCTTGGCCATTTCAAGCTCGCTGATCATCCCATACGATTCCATGGGAGACCCGGGAAAATTAATTCGCCTCATGACGCCACTGTATGTGGCGCGATGCTTCCTTGCTAAAAACATGAGATCCACAATTTCTTCAATATCATGTTCCGGACCGACCGGTTCAACGCAATTCATCCATTGTAATCCCACATCCTTCAACACAGTAATGGTCCGGATACGCATTTGCGGCTTAAACGGTGTATCCTTTCCCTCACCCAATCGTACTGCATGGTAAGCGCCCACAAATCCGACGTCCAAAAGCCTTTCACCTTCCTTATGATTGATATCGCGGGTATTGGCCACCAGGGGCGTAGAGACTGCTTTTCTTAACACACTTCCGATCTCCAAAAGTCTTTCAAAGGAGTAAGTGCCAGTGGTCATCAGGTTTAATGCATCAGCCCCGCCGGATTCAGCCAACCTGGCCCACTTCAGAATCTCATCATCGGTGAACTCGATCTTTTCTTTGAATATGTCTGCCTTAACCGTAAGGGAACAAAAACGGCAATTAAAAGGACAGGCTTCCACATTGATGCCGATATGGAAATGATTTTCCCCCTTTTCAACAAATTGTTCCCTGGAGAGCGTGTTGGATGTGTGCATCAGCGCATAGGTTTCACGCGAATGACGTTCAAGTTGCATGAGGGCCAGGGCCTCGTCGCGATCGATGCCCTCATTATCACTTCCCTTTTTAAGAATATCTGCAATTTTGTGTGAAATTTTCCAACTCATGGACAGTACACTCCTTACTTTTTCAGATCGCTGACAGCCTTTGGTCCCCATGACGCCATGGACTTTTCGGTTGATGTAATGGAGCACTCCTCAATCAACCGAATC
>JAFCZI010000313.1 GCA_019314425.1 Deltaproteobacteria bacterium
ACGCCACCATACCGACGTCTCTGGCATAGAACGTATACCCTCCGTCTACAACATGGGCAGGCCCCACTTTTCCCTTGTATGAAGACTTGATCAGCACCGCCTCGTATTTCCCTGCCGGGACCGTGATTTCGTAAACCCCCAAATAAGTATAGATCACTTTGAGACGCCCACTATATTTCAAAAAAGTGGGATCATGGAGATCGTAGATCTTTATCTCCGTTTCAACCTGTGCTTTATCTCCGGGTTTCATGCCGTCAAACATGATCGGAAGCATGGGGGTGTAGTGGACAATGACGTCTTGTTTCAAGTAGATTTCCGAGACCAGGTTGACGGCGCCGCCGCCTTTGACTGAAAAAAACTCCGTGCAATCCCCGACCACAGACCGATCCCATAAATTTGGTTCGCCTTCTCGGTCGGTTTTGGAAATGGACATCACCTGACGTTTTCCTTCCCGGTCTCCGGCGGTAATTTGATAGGTCCATTTCCCTTTTCGAAAGGGCATTAGTCTTGCCGTGTCCTTAATGGGCCACGCGGGAAGGGCCTTTCCCACAACCCCTTTTCCCAAAATGGCCAGGGCGTCTCGATCGATTTTGTTCAGTTCCACCACCGCGCCGGCAGATGCGTCTTCACAGAAAGCCGGAGATGAAAACCCCATCAGAATTGTGGTGATCAACAATGCCGGTAAAACGATTCTGTTGTGCCATGAAACTTTCATTGTGGCTCCTCCTTGATGGTCATGATTTCAGGGACCCGATAATTTCCTTGACGGAATCGATGCCACGATCCTTCAAGAACTGTTCAATCCCTTCCAGAATATCCAGCGTCACTCTGGGATTCGCGAAATTGGCGGTTCCCACCTGGACGGCTTGAGCGCCCGCCATGAGGAACTCCAGGGCATCGCGCGCTTCCAGGATTCCCCCCATGCCGATAACGGGGATATCGACCGCTTTCACCACCTGATGCACCATGTGAAGGGCGACCGGTCGAATGGCCGGACCCGACAGCCCCCCTGACCCATTGGCCAGTTTGGGAATACGTTTTTCGATGTCAATGGACATGCCGGTGAGGGTATTGATCAGAGAAAGAGCATGAGCACCCGCCTGTTCCACAGCCCTGGCAATAGTGCAAATATCCGTGACATTGGGGGAGAGTTTCACAATAACGGGTTTGTCCGTCTCCCGCAGGACCCGTTCCGTCACCTGTGCCGCAACGGCAGGATCCGTACCAAAAGCCATTCCGCCCTTTTCCACGTTGGGACAGCTGATGTTGACCTCAAGG
The DNA here is from genome assembly GCA_019314425.1 of Deltaproteobacteria bacterium. Taxonomy (GTDB): domain Bacteria; phylum Desulfobacterota; class DSM-4660; order Desulfatiglandales; family Desulfatiglandaceae; genus NaphS2. The sequence goes on from JAFCZI010000313.1 coordinate 1,279, forward strand.
GCGGCAACGCCGGACACCCCCTTGAGGCCCGCTGCCACAGCGCCGTACTCATCGAGGGTGTGACCATAGATGTTCACAATAACGCAGGTATCCAGTTTCTGGAGCATGGGCAGTTTTTCCGACAGGAAAACTTCCAACCCCACATTGGCCAACCCAATGGCATTCAGCATACCGCAGGGCGTCTCCACAATGCGGGGCGGTGGGTTACCCGCCATGGGCTTAAGGGAGATACCCTTGACCACAATGCCCCCCAGAAGGCTGGGGTCCATAACGGGCGCAAACTCCTGGCCATAGCCAAAGGTTCCGGACGCGGTGAGAATCGGATTCTTGAGGCTGAGAGTGCCCACTTGAACCGCCAGATCAGGTTTGTTCATGGTTAAAGCACCTCCCAATCCAGAGTTTTGGCGTCAAACACCGGCCCGTCCTGGCACACATGGGCATAGGGTTCAATTAAGCCAGGGGCTTTCTTGACGGCGCACCCCTGGCACGCGCCCACACCGCAGGCCATGTTGGATTCCAGAGAAACCTGACAGGGAATGTTCTGACCGAGCGCTATTCGGCTCACGGCTTTCAGCATGGGCAGGGGACCGCAGGTGAAGATGCCGACAGGTTTTTCTTTCGCGGATGAAAGGACCGATTCCAGCAGTTCCGTTACCCGTCCATGATGCCCTTGGGAACCATCCTCGGTTGCAATAGTGGGGGAAAGGCCCCTGATTCCCAGTGGGTCAAGGGGAACGATTTCGGGTGAAATGCCGTAACCCGCCAGGAATTGCTGATCTTTACGGGCCAGGTTCAGGGACAGAAATATAAGCGGAGCGATGCCCATGCCGCCTGCCACCAGTATGGGCTGAACAGCCTTACCGGGAGGCTCAAACCCCTTGCCGAGGGGTCCCAGGACCCGTATGAAGTCCCCCGGTTTCTTTTCGCTCAGGATAGCGGTGCCATGGCCGACCACCCGGTAAAGGATCAACAGTACATCCCCGTTGACCCCGCAAATGGAAAACGGCCGTCTTAGCAGGGGATCTATTCCCGAACGGACTTGCACCATCACAAACTGGCCCGGTCTGGACGCATCCGCCATAGGGCCTGAACGAATCCCCATAAAAAAGGTATTCCTCGCGACCCCCTTATTGAAAACAACTTCCGTGGATTCTTCAAACATGGTTTTGTTGTCCTTCAAGCGCAATAATTTTGATAATGAGCATTCTATACCATTTTTATTTATGAATCCAGGCCGATGTTCGGAAGTTATGTATATATTCATATCTACACTGAGGGATTTGCGATGTATCTAAGCTCCTTGAATTCTATGAGAATTTTCCAATATCAAAAAACATTACCCCAAAGAGACTTGGGTGGGCATCGTAAAATCAAGCTCTTATCCGGATCGAGTCGGGCTCTCCATTTTTTTCACCCCAGGCGAAGGAATATGCCGGAATAGATTGATTTTATTGGAGAATGATGTATAATGCCGTCATCAAGTTGCAGGAATAAATATTTGATGGGGGCCAAAAAATGGCAGCAGTGAGTCCGTTTCTTTTTTCGTGGAATGATGTCGAGGCACGCTCGGATTTAGGGCGTTTTTATCTGGTGCGTGATAATCTACCCGATGAGAATATTGTGAGGGTTCTTGAAGAACGTCGCGGCAATGGCAGAGATGATTTTCCGGTACGTGCAATGTGGAACGCGCTTATTGCT
>JAFCZI010000070.1 GCA_019314425.1 Deltaproteobacteria bacterium
ATTCAGGCACGGCGGTTTGAGAAAAACTTCTTTCTTTACAACACCAACCTGGATGATGCCCTCGAAAACGTCTACCAGGCCAAGGCCATCTTTGATCGAAATATCGGGGAACTGGAGCAGGTCCTTGGTCGGGACAATTATAAAAAAATGTTATCCAGCCTCAATCACTACGGGGAAATCCTTGAGCATCTTTTGGCGGGCGATTCGAATCAACCGTCCGTTAACAAGAAAAAAGCCGGTAAAGAACGAATGGAAATCGAGGTCAGGAAAACCGGGCGTGAGCTGGTTTCCCTGGCCCAGGATCTCATGGAGCGGGAAAGAAACAGCCTAAGCAAAATGCTCACCCGATCCAGACAACTCCATTTTTATTCCCTCATTTTTCTCCTGGTGTTTCTGGCGGCCAACGCCACCTTCCTGGGGAGCCGCATTTTGAGCAATGTCAAACGCTTTGCCGACTATGCCAGGCGAATTGCCTCGGGCGACTTCACCCCCATCACCCCGGCCAGGCGTTACCGGGACGAGTTTACGGAACTTGCCCTGGCCATCAATCAGATGATTCAGGAGCTGGAAAACCGGGAAGCGGTCCTGGTTCAATCCCACAAAATGAGAGCGGTGGGGACCCTGACCGCGGGAGTGGCCCACGAGCTCAACAATCCCTTAAACAACATCACCCTCACGGCCCACATGCTTCTGGAGGATTATGAAGAACTGGACGAGGACGAAAAAAAGGATATGATCAAAGATGTGGTTCAGGAGGCCGGTCGATCCAAGAAAATCATCAGCAACCTTCTGGATTTTGCCAGGGAGAGCAGTTCGGAACTGGAGCCGCTTGCGTTGGATGAACTCCTCGAAGGCACCATCGTCCTGGCCTCCAATCAGATCAAGCTTTCCGGAATTAAAATTTCATTTCAGTCCGCCGGGAACCTGCCCCGGGTACATGGTGACGGCCAGCAGCTGCAGCAGGTCTTCCTGAATCTCATCCTCAACGCCATCGATGCTTCTCCCAAAGGAAGCAATATCGAAGTTCTGGTGCTTCCCGCGGACGACCCCACGTATGTAGCGGTGAAGGTCATTGATTCCGGAATCGGCGTTCCTGAGCACATTCTTCAGTCCATTTTCGATCCTTTTTTTACCACGAAACCGAAGGGAAGTGGCACCGGGCTGGGGCTCAGTGTATCTCAGGGGATCGTGGCAAAGCACGGGGGGCGAATCCGTGTTTCCAGCCAGGAGGGAAAAGGCGCCACTTTCACGGTCACCCTGCCCGTTACCACCATCCCCGCTCAGATCGAAGCGTGAGTGTGGGGTTTGGTTGGAGACGGATGTGTTATACCATCCGTTCCAATTCCCGCATCTTTTCATCCAATCGCTTGGCTGAAACCGGTATGGAAGTCTTCAGTTCCTGGGCAAAAACAGAGATCTTATATTCTTCCACCATCCAGAAGAATTCTTCAAAAGCACGTCTTTTTTCAGGGGAAGCCCCCGAAGTGATGTGCGAGAGGTCCCTTATGAGGACGGCCTTCAGGGGTGTAACGCGCGCCTCCTTTTCTCGATCTTTGTCCGGGTTATAGGCGCCCCGTTCGGCCCTGATTTCAAGGGCTCTGAGATAGCGTGGCACATGGGCCAGATGGGCCATGTCATAGCGTTCCAGAAAATCCTGAGGCACCAGTGCCCCCATCTCCGTCAAAAGGCGTTTGCACAAGACTTCCGCAGGGGGGGTGTTTTTGTTTTTAATCTCCGTTTGATGGATGAACTGTATCGCGTGATGGTAAGCGGAAAGGACCTGGCCCGTAAGTTCCATTAACCGTTTACCTGTGGGAAAAATTTCAAGGGCAGTGGACTGGGCGGTCTCTTTGAAGGCTGTTTCAGTTCGAATATCGCGATCAAAAAAACGGACCATAAGCGTTTCGAACATGGCGGCTTCCACGGATTTCGGCCCCCCGAAATCAATGGTTTTCGAAGATAGATGCGCGGGTATCTTCAGATCTTTTTTGAGTTGCTTCAGATCTTTTTTAAAGTGGAGCATGAACAACTTTCTAATGCCGCGCCGGTGGGATTCAAGGGCTTTCTGCCGATTTCTGAAAAGGCGGATCTCAACACTGTTTTCAGCCGGTGAAAGGGCGGGAAAGGCCACCAGGCCGGGGGGCAGGGAAACGGTTTCCGGAAGGGTTTTGAAAGACCAGGATACGATGTTCTGTTTTTCCCACTGAGCCGTCGCTTTTCGCCAGACGTCGGGTTGTTTTCCAGACTGTTTTTTGTCGACTTCCGGCAATCTATTCAGGATCGACGCATCCCTTGCGGATTTCAGTTCCCGGTTTCGATGGTCCCTGATGGAAACCCGCATTTGCAGGTGTTCGGGAATATCCGAATCCGCCCACGCGACCGCCGGGATATCCACTCCGAAGCGTTTATAGATAAAGCGTCCAAGGGTCGAAATCAACGGGTCTGAGGATTTTTCCATCTCGGATAGGATGATTTCCACGGTGCCGGAGACGGGCACAAGCGGCTTTCGATAGCGCTTGGGCAGCCCTTTAATGAGGGCGGTGATTTTTTCCCGAAAAAGACCCGGCACCATCCAGTCCAGTTGATGGGGAGACACTTGGGAGGCTTGATCCAACGGCACGCTGAGGGTCACCCCGTCATCCGGTTTGCCAGGTTTAAACTTATAAGAGAGCTGGAAGGCGCCGTTTCCGACGTTCATTACATCCGGGTACTGGGCGACCTCTCCCGGGTCCGGAATTTCGGCGATGATATCGGATTTCGTCATTTTGAGAAAATCATCATTTCCCCGTTTTCTGATGTGTTTCTCAAGTGTGCGGATGTCGTATATGCCCGGGAGCCGCGACGAATAGAATGCTTCCATACGTTCGTCGCTGACCCGAATGCCCCGCCGTCGAACTTTCTCCTCCATTTGGGTGATGTCTTCGATGAGGGTTTGGTTATGAACCAGGAAACTGAACTTTTTATTCATGTTCCCTTCGACCAGGGCGGATCTGACGAAGATGGCGTGAGACAGGGACGGATCGATGGGTCCATAGGATACGGGACGATTGGAAACGATGACCAGACCGTACAGGCTGACCTGCTCATATGCCCGGACCTGTCCCGCTTTTTTTTCCCAATGGGGATTGGCGTAGGTGGATTTGCACAGGCTGCCGCCCAGGGTTTCCAGCCATTCCGGATCTATTTTTGCGGCGGTTCTGGCAAAGAGCCTCGATGTTTTGACCATCTCCACCGCCACGATCCAATCCGGACTTTTGTTAAACAGGGTGGAGCCGGGAAAAAGCATGGCTTCCCTTCCCCTGGCCGCCAGGTAAATATTTTTCTCCTTTTTAACGGCGATATTGGACAAATAACCGCTTAGAACCGACTGGTGGATGGCGGCATAACGGTCTTTTATGTCCTTCTGTTTGTTTTCATTTCTGATTCCCTGGGATTTCAGAATATTGGAGATCTGTTCGTGGATGTGGTGCCATTCCCGCATGCGGACAAAAGACAGGAAATGGTTTTTGCAGAATTTTCGAATCTTGTTCTGGGTCCGCAGGGTTTTAAAGGAACGGTGATAATGGTTCCAGATATTGAGCAGTGTGATAAAGTCAGAACCCGAATCCTTGAATTTCGCATGGGCCTGATCCGCCTGGGCCGCTTTTTCAAGGGGCCTCTCCCTGGGGTCCTGAATACTCAGGGCCGATGCGATAACGGCCACATCATATACGCAGCCCTTGCTTTCCGCTTCGAGGATCATGCGGGAGATTTTCGGATCAATGGGCATTTTGCTCATCATCCGGCCTCTTCGTGTCAGGACCGGTTCACCCTTTTTTCGAATTACGGCCCCCAGCTCCACCAGCAGGTCAAATCCGTCTTTGATGCTCCTGGGGTTGGGCTTATCAAGGAATGGGAAGGCCGCAATTTTTCCGAGCTTCAAGGAAATCATGCGAAGGATGACCTCCGCAAGGTTGGATCGGAGGATTTCGGGGTCGGTGAATTCCTGTCGGGATTCGTAGTCTTCCTCTGAATAGAGTCGGATGCACATACCCTTTTCCAGACGACCGCAACGGCCTTCACGTTGATCCGCACTGCTTCTGGCAATGGGGCTTATGGGTAGGCTGGTAGAACGGGTTCTTGGAACATACCGTGAGATCCTGGCCAGCCCCGTGTCCACCACATATTTGATGCCCGGAATGGTCAGGGAAGTTTCCGCCACGTTGGTGGATACGATGACCTTACGTCCGTTTGCGGGTGCAAATACTCTGGCCTGCTGGGGGCCCGGCAACCTTGCAAATAGGGGCAAGACGGTGATATTTTTGAGCTTTCGTTCCGACAGCCTTTCACAGGTTTCAAGAATATCCCGCTCCGTTGGTATGAACACCAGAATATCCCCGAACGCGCCGGATCGGAAAATGTCTTCCGTGGCTTTTATCGCTGCATCCACATAGGTCATATCCCCTTTTTCCTGAAGTTCCGGGTCAACCGGCCGGTATTGGACCGAGACCGGATATCGCCGCCCGGATACCTGTATCACCGGTGCATTGTCGAACTCTTTAGAGAATTTTTCCGTGTCAATGGTGGCGGACGTGATGATTAGTTTCAGATCTTTTCGTTTTTTGAGCAGTTTTTTCAGAATCCCTAAAATAAAATCAATGTTCAAGCTTCGTTCGTGGGCCTCATCAACAATGATGGTATCGTATTGGGTTAGATGTGGGTTTTGTTGCGTCTCCGCCAGCAACATGCCATCGGTCAGCACCTTGATATAGCCCTGTTTGCTGGTGCGGTCTTTAAAGCGAATTTTGTACCCGACCGAATTTCCGATGGTTTCTCCCAGTTCATCTGCGATTCGGGCCGCAATAGTGGTGGCGGCAATGCGACGGGGCTGTGTGCAGGCAATTTTGCCATCAATGCCCCGGCCGGCTGCAAGGCACATCTTGGGTATCTGGGTGCTTTTCCCCGAACCCGTGTCGCCGGAAATAATCACCACCGGGTATTTTCTAATGGCGTCAACGATGTCGGTTTTCTTTGCAGTAATCGGGAGATTTTCAGGGAAGGACACTCTTGGGCGTTGTCGAAAACGCCGTTGTTTCTCCGCCGTGGATGCCTTAATATTGCTTTTGATGGTGAATGAAGTCATTTCTTATAAGTTTATGCTTGACCGAATCATTTCTAACCGCTATATTGCGCCAAATCTGTTGCCGAGATAGCTCAGCCGGTAGAGCAGGGGACTGAAAATCCCCGTGTCCGCAGTTCAACTCTGCGTCTCGGCACCACGTAAAATCAGGGACTTAGGCTTTTTTAGCCAAGTCCCTTTTTTTATCTCTACGGATTTTTGCCTTACCCCAGTCTCACGCATTGATATACTCCGATTCTCACCCCGTGCCCGGCGAAAACTTGGCTGGCGTTTGTTTTCAAGGCCAAGTGGTTATTTCCTATACCCTCCGGGCCTGCCTCGCTTTCGCAATGGCCCCATAACTTGACCCATCCCGGCGCTTGAATTTTGTTGGAAAAAAGTCCCATCTACTGCATTTCAGTGATTTTTCAGAATCTCAACCTACGACCTGTATGCCTACGATCCTAAAAAACCACTACGCCTTGGATTTGGAACCTTTTACAATGCCATCTACAAATGGATTTGTGACTTTTTACGAGTGCATCAAATTTTGCAAGTGTCTCTTTTATCGAAGGGTTCAATTTTTTCGAACCAAAACATTTGTGAGCACAAGTCCAAACGGCGCCGATGTGAAAATATCGACCAGGTTTTGAGCATTCAGGGCCTCTGTAACGGACACGAAGGGGAATCTCCTTGACTGATTTCCTTTGCTAATTTTGGGAACCATGGTATATTTTAACGGAAATTTCAAGCGTTTATTTTCCCGAAAGAGGCAGAATTTAAAAATTCCTTAAACTTGGCATGAAACCTGCGTTAGATGCGTCAGAATAACTGCGGAAGGGGGGGCTTAATTAGTGCCTGAACGAAAACTAGGATTTTTCGTCAAGGTCAAGGAGAATCAAAATTTGATGCACTCGTAAAAAGTCACAAATCCATTTGTAGATGGTGCCGTAAAAAGTCCCATCTACTGCATTGCAGTGACTTTTTCAGAATCTCAACATGCGACCTGTATGCCTACGATTTTATCAGAAAAAATTATTTCTTGAATGAGAAGGAGAACCCATGAAACCGGTTCGGGAACTGATGAATCAGAACAAATTCTTGAAGGGGTTATTTTCAGCGATACCATGTGGGGTGCTGATTGTCGATCGTGAGCGAAGAGTTCTTATCATCAACCGCGTTATTGAGCGTATCTTTGGCGTGTCTGATGCCGATGTGACCGGTAAGAGCGGCGGGGAGGTACTTCGGTGTGTCCATGTTGATGATAGCCCGGGCGGCTGCGGTTTTGGTGATCACTGTCGGGCCTGCCTGGTGCGAAAAACAGCCCTTGACGCCATCGGCGGTCAACAGATTAACCGGAATCGGACGGATATGGAATTGCTGGTCAAGGGGAAACCCCGAAATCTGACGCTTTTGGTCAGTGCAGCGCCTTTTGACCACGAAACAGAACGGTTGGCGGTGGTGCTTGTGGAGGACATTACTGAGCTTTCAACCCTTCGTGCGCGTTTGAAAACCGAGCACTCTTTTGCGGGCATTATCAGTCAGGATGATCGTATGCTCGAACTGTTTGAAACCATAAAAGAAATTGCGGATGTGAATATCCCGGTTTTGATACAGGGGGAAAGTGGAACCGGCAAAGAGCTGGTGGCCTCGGCAATTCATAACGAAGGGCAGAGATCTTCGGAACCCTTCGTGCCCGTCAATTGCGGGGCTTTGCCGGAAGGGCTTCTGGAGAGTGAGTTGTTCGGCCATGTGAAGGGTGCTTTTACGGGGGCTATAAGGGATAAAAAAGGTCGCTTCGAACTGGCGCACCGGGGGACGCTTTTCCTCGATGAGATTGGCGATATGCCCAAATCCGTGCAGGTCAAATTGTTGCGTGTGCTTCAGGAAGGAACATTCGAACGCGTCGGAGGTGAGCGAACCCTGTCCGCAGATGTGCGCCTGATCAGCGCCACGAACTGCGATTTGAAACGCGAAGTGGGCAGTGGTAATTTTCGTGATGACCTTTATTACCGTGTTAATGTGGTTCCGGTTTTTCTGCCGTCGTTAAAGGAGAGAAAACAGGATATTCCATTGCTGACGGAACATTTCTTGAAAATTGCCGGGGAGGAAGGACAGAAAAACGGGGGAATTTCCAGAGATGCTCTGGCCATTATGATCGATTATGCCTGGCCTGGAAATATCCGTGAGTTGCAGAGCGCAATCCGTTTTGCCATTGTAAAATCACGGGGGCGGATGATACAGCCGGGGCATTTACCCCTCGAGTTGAAATCAGACGAAAACAGGAATCACTCCCGTGGCCCCAAACGAAAGTTAAATGGGCCGAATGTGAGCAGGGCGCTTATCCAAAGCGGCGGTAATAAAGCCAAAGCAGCCAGAGTTCTGGGTGTGGGACGTGCGACCCTCTATCGATTTCTGGCCGACCGGCCGGATTTAATCCCCTCCTGATGCAACGGTTTATCCCAGGCTAAAATCGGATGAAGAATAGACGCACAAAACAACACAGAAGTTGATGATCCGGTATTTGACGGACAATGCCTGGAGACTTCTGAACGGAGAATTTATTTTTGTCTCGGGACCATGCGAAAGCATCTGATCTTGAACCGGGTCGATATGTCAGGGTTTCAGTGCTTGATGCGGGGGTGGGCATGGACGATGCGACCCGAATGAAGATTTTTGACCCGTTTTTTACAACGAGGCCCGTGAGAGATGTTAGACCCACCTGAGACAACGCCCTTTATCCGGCAAGAATAAGGGTTTCACGCAAAGGCGACAGGTTTTGGGAAAGTATTTCTTTTTTCTTGACCTAGATCAAGGTGTTTTCATTTTTTCAGGTCATAATGGGGTCAAATGTTGAGAACCTCAAGTTTGATGGCGTCGTAAAAAGTCCCATCTACTGCGTTGCAGTGATTTTTCAGAATCTCAACATACGACGCCATTTACCTAAGGTGGCAAATCCGCAGTTTTAGGTTTTAAGTTTTTCGGCCAATGAACTTCTTGTTTTTTATAACAGAAAACTAGGTGATTAGGACCTAAAGGAGGATATCATGAAATGCCCGGGACAGGATAGCCAGTATTGGAAACCGGGGGCGGTCTTTGATGTTAAATGCCCGGAATGCGGGAACGAAGTTGAGTTTTTTAAAGACGACCCCACAAGGAAATGTAGCCAATGCGGACACCGCTTTTTAAACCCGGATCTGGATTTCGGGTGTGCATCCTATTGCCCGCATGCGGAGCAATGCATCGGGAACCTCCCACCCGAGCTTCTTAAAGGAAAAGAAGATTTGCTTAAGGACAGGGTGGCCATTGAAATGAAACGTTATTTCAAACAGGATTTTAAAAGAATCGGTCACGCAAGCCGTGTGGCACGATATGCGGAACAGATTGGACGGGAAGAGCAGGGAAATCTCGCTGTCATCCTCTCTGCGGCGTATCTTCACGACATCGGAATCAGGGAGGCGGAAAGAAAACATAACAGTGCCGCTGCCCGATATCAGGAAAAAGAAGGACCTCCCATCGCCAGGGAAATTCTGGTCAAGCTGGGGGCTGCCGAAGAAATTATTGACGAGGTCTGTCATATCATTGGCCATCACCACCATCCCGAAAAAGAGGAAACCGTTAATTTCAAGAGCCTTTTTGATGCGGATTTGATTGCCAACCTGGAAAAAGCACAAAAGCAGGAATCTTCTGACAGGGAACACTTGGAGCACATCCTGCAAAAATCATTTCTGACGGATAGTGGCCGAAAACTTGCTGAAAAAACACTGTTGAAATGAGGTAAAGGAGAAAGTCCATGAAAATTATGCGTAAGATAATCGAAATAGACGATGCACTTTGCGATGGATGCGGTGAATGCGTTCCTGCCTGTGCTGAAGGCGCCATCGAGGTGATTGACGGAAAAGCCCGCGTGGTGGCGGAAAAATACTGTGATGGTTTGGGCGCCTGCATGGGTGATTGTCCCAATGGCGCACTCCGGATTGTGGAGCGCGAAGCAGAGGATTTTGATGAAGAAGCGGTGGAAGTGTATTTGAAGGAAAAGGTAAAGAAATCGGAAAATGCGCTTCCGGCTGCCGGTTGTCCGTCATCTCAGACCCAGACTTCTATTCCCACAGGTGTGAAAGACGGAGGCTCGTCGAATCTCTCT
>JAFCZI010000314.1 GCA_019314425.1 Deltaproteobacteria bacterium
CCTCCGATTATGATTTTTGAAGCGCACTTCCCCCCCCCCCTGAATGGGGCTAAAATCCAGTTTGTACCCATCCACAAACGGTCAATTTGCCCAAAACGCCTCTTTCTTTGGGGTTGCACTACGTACAATAGAGGTTTTAATCTCGTTTTTCAACACATTCCGAGGATACATTTAATGGCTTTTTTTGTAGCACCTAAAACCTGATGCACTCGTAAAAAGTCACAAATCCATCTATAGATGGCGTTGTAAAAGGTTCCATATACAAGGCGTAGTAGTTTTCCCCTCTTTTCTTTTTAATCAACCGCCTGTAATAATGGGGTTTATGTCTCTCTTCGAAAAAGTTGAATGCAGGTTTTAGGTTGAAATATTCTGTCCACTGTGTCACTTTTGCATTTACTGAGGATCATTCTGGAAGGTGGGGCTATGTTTCTTTTTGACCAGCGGGACCGACAACTGCTGAATATCGTCAATGAGGTGCTCAGCAAAGATCCAATCCGACAATACCGTCGGAAAATGGTTTATCCCTATCTCCATCCACGCGGTATCAAAGAGCTTTCGGAATCCAAGGGGCTTCGGATCGCTTTCGCCGTCATTCATCTGCTGGAGTCCATGGAGGCAGGCGGCGTGGATGACCGGCTGAACGCCCTCAGGTCCCTTCGGGACGAAGTCCTACTCACCGCCGCCGGTCCGATTCCCAAAAACACCGCACGGGTCCTGCTCCAGATCATGAAAGAGCTGGTAAGAGCCCATGGCCATGAACAGCGCCAGCTCGAACTGGCCCATGATTTCAGGGCCTGCGTGTCCGGGAACCCCCGCATTATCCGAAAACAACTTCGACAGTATCATCTTCTGGAAATGCCGGAGGAGTGGAACCAGCTCTCTTTTGACGACCATGTCCATGATGCCAACACCAAGGGTCGAAAATCCTCCAGCCACCTGATCATGGATGCCTGGATCAAAGGTATCCGCCGGCTGCGGGTGGTTTATTACAACTGCCTGGAGGCCAGATTTGCGGTTGAAATCCTGGAGGCAGCCCGGATCACGGGCATCGACATTCGAATCGGGATAGAGTTTTACGCCGAATTCCGGAACCGTTACGTTCAGCTCATGTGGGTACCGAGGGGATTTTCCGATGCTCAGGACTTTTTGTGTTTCCTCGAAGACCCCCCCGTTAAAGAACTTATGGCGGAAGGAAAAAACATCTGCAGCTACCAGAGAGACCACATCTTAAAAGTATTGCAGGCGTTCAACACGAACCATGCTCCCCATCTTCAAAAATCCCTGGGGATTGAAGTGCCGATTCTGGATACTTCGGAATTTCTGTCCTTTGTGGGAACCGGACAACCCTCTCTTGTTCATCTGGCAGAGTTCGCCTATACCAAAATATCCCCCCCCATGGCAGCTCGGGTGGAAATCCTTCGAGACCGCTATCCGAAAGCCCGGCATGAGGAACGCCTCAACATTGCGCGGTGGGTTCAAACCATGAATCAGATGGATTCCGATACCATCCTGGAACAGTTCCTGCGACCTGAAAAAAACCCTCAAATCCCTGATCCCTCTACCCCTCAACCGGGGGCCGACGTTCCCGGTATGCTCAGACTTTCACCAAAAGAAGTTATTTTCCGGTTGTCAAAACTTCATCTGGGTTACCGCATCACCTTGAATCTCAGCGATCTTCAAGTGGAAGATGTGCTGGAGCTGCTCTATGATTGTGAAGGGATGATCAATCGCCTTGAAATTTTCAATCTCAAAGATTATGCGGCCGGGAAAACGGATCAGGCGGCCAAAATCCACAGTCTTCAGCAGGCCATCAACCGCAGCAATGTGATTCAGCTGAAAAGGCTGACGCACGACATTATTACCAGGCTGGCATCCTCCAAAGATGATCAACAAAAGGACCGAATCAAAAAATTTTACACCATCCTTCACGATATTGCCACCCTGCGAGATTTCTACAAGGGGTCTCCCTTGAAATCACGAATAGGGAGCGATTCCACCGGTCGAAGCCCCCGGGTGCACGGTATGGGGCTGGCCATTTTGGACACACTGCCCCGCCGGGCCCAAAATGACGCCGGCGGCGGTTCACCGCGCGATCGAATTCCCATTGCCATTGGGGTTCTGAAACGCAGAACCCTTCACCCGAAAACCGGCCCTACACCTTTTACCCAAAAATTTTACCGGTGGGTTCGCCGCATCCCCGGCATGGAATTCATGGGGAGCCGAAAAACCCATGACTGGGTCATTGAACAGGACACCACCCGTTTTACAGACCAGGGCAACGTAATCACCCTGGGTGGCGTTCAAAAACATGCCGACAACGGTTTTTCGCTTACAGCCAACGGCGCCCGGAAAAAGACCCACCGGCTTTCCTGGCGCTATCTCAATACGGGGCTCAAAAACATCCTGAAAATTTTTATCGGTTTTGTGCCAGCCTTCGCCACCTTTGCCCTGACCAAAGACTGGTGGTTTCTGGCCTACTTCGGAGCGTTTATCTGGTTCGGCATTACGGGTTTAAGGAACATCCTTCAATCGGTGCTGGGGGGGGGCGGCATAAGGCGGTCCCCCCTACTCAAGTGGAATGATTATGTAAAATGGGGGCGTTTGGCGGATTCGCTGCTTTTTACGGGGTTTTCCGTTCCGCTTCTGGATTACGTGGCCAAAACCCTGATCCTAAACACGGGCTTCGGCATTACCGCCGCATCCAACCCCGTAGCGCTCTACAGCTTCATGGCCCTCACCAATGGGTTGTATCTGTGCAGCCACAATATTTTCAGGGGACTGCCGAAAGGAGCAATCTATGGGAACCTGTTCAGAAGCGTTTTAAGTATCCCCGTAGCTCTGTTTTTCAATTGGGCCGCAGCCGGTATTCTGGTTGCCTTTCAAGTTCCGGGTGTTGAGAGTATCCTTCAGAAGTGGGCCGCCATTATTTCCAAGGGCGCATCCGATCTGGTGGCCGGCATCATTGAGGGTTGAGGGGTTGGCGGATCGATACCAGAATATTCGAACCCGCATCGGGGATTACCGCACCAAAATAGACCAGATCTTTGAAGCCTATGCCAGGCTGGAGCTCCTGTTTCCCGAAACCAACACAACGGAAATTTTGAAATCGCCCGGAAAGCTGAGTACTGCAAAAAGCGGCGAAATAAGGGATCTTGGAAAAGTCATTATCATTTTTTCACTGGACCTGCTCTATTTCTGGATGTATCAGCCCCGTGCCAGAAGCGCACTGAGGTTGATCATAAAATCGCTCACCCGTGAAGAACAATTGATCCTGCTGGGTTCTCAACAGATCCTGGCACAGCAGAAGAAAATCACCTTGCTGATCGTTGATGGATTGCTGGGAAAGAACTTCGCCAGAGCCCTCTCTTTTTATCTAGATCGCTTCCAGGAGTATCTTGAGACCCTGAGAAAGATGGAGAAGTAGAGGGCCCGGAACGGTTTAATGGATTCTCACATAACATATCCGTTGGTTACGTGAATTTGGCAAAGATTAACCGGACAGCGATAAAAAAACATTGACTTTGTTAACATTCTTCCGTATTGGTTGTTCCAATATTTTGGTTGCCTTGGTAAACGGAACGTGAATACCTTTTCGACCTCATAGAGAAACAATTGGAAGACGGGTTA
>JAFCZI010000071.1 GCA_019314425.1 Deltaproteobacteria bacterium
GTCCCCAGATCTCAGATTTTTGAACAGAACCGTTTTATGCCCCATTCAGGACATTCACCCGATTTCGACCGGTCTCTTTGGCCTGAAACAGCGCCTCATCCGCCCGGTCGATCAGATTTCGAATGGAATCTTTAGCACCGGGTCTGTTCTGGGTAATGCCGATGCTGATGGTAATTTGAATGGGACCGGTCCGCCATTGCACCTGGTTTTTCTCCACCATCCGGCGCAGTCTTTCGCAGGCAATCCGCGCCCCTTCGAGAGCGGTTTCCGGAAGGATCACGGCAAATTCCTCATCCCCGTACCGGCAAGGCAGATCGGTTTGTCGTGCCCATTCTCTGATCATTCTGCCCACATCCGCCAGAACGAGATCACCCGCCGTATGCCCCAATTTGTCATTAACGCGTTTGAACAAATCCAGATCCATCATACAGAGGGAAAGGTCTTTGCCGTGCCGTTCAGCCCCCGACCGTTCCCGCTCCAGGGCGTCCATGAAATACCGACGATTGAAAAGGCCGGTCAACTCATCCAACGTGGCCATCTCCGAAATCTTCCTCTGGGCCGTGCGGATCTCTCTTTTGAGCTTTCCCCTCTCCATGACATTCCGAAAACACTGGGTAATGCTTTCCCGGTCAAAATGGGCTTTGGTCAAATAATCATCGGCCCCCTCCTGGATCAGGCGAGAAATGACCATTTCATCCTCCTGCTCGGTCAGTATCACCAGGGGGATATCTTTCTTGCCCGCTTTTAAGGCTCGTATAAAATCAAACCCGTCGCCACCGGGCAGCAGATAGTCCAGCAGCAGCAGATCCGGCGATATTTCGTCTACGAGGCGTAAACCGTCTTCCAGATTTTCAGCGCGGCTCAGCCGGATACCGTCGATGCCGTTCAATACCGATTCAATGCGCTTGAAATCCTCATGGGAGCCTTCAATAGAGAGAACATGTAATTTCCGTTCGATATTCATAATCATGCCGCCGCCTCTATAGGGTTTGGTTTCGGATGCCGGATATTTTGAATCTTCCTCCGGAATCTTTTCATCAGCACTTTCGAGTTCATCTTCGTTCATGGGTTTCTCACCCCCGGATCCGGGAGATCAATTCCAGCCACTTTCCATTAAACCATAATGACAATCCTATGTAAATGCATCACCAGATAAATCCGCTGTTTTTGGGGACTTGTTACGAGACCATCTATATTGACAAACCCGCCCGAATATGAGAATCAAGGCGGTGAGTTGATAAACTATACTTACGGGAAAATGAACACAAAAACGAATTTTTTGTCCTTTGAAAAAGGGACCCTGTGGGATCGGATACTGGGAACAACCAGGGTGGCATTGGAACATGGCGCACTGAAACCCATTAAAACGGACGGCCAGGTCATGGAGAATGGCGGGGTTGATTTCCAGGTTCGGGTGGTGAAAAATCTGGCCCGCAAAGACGCGGATAAAAATCCCAATCCTTTTCTGCCCTATGAAAAGGATATGTTTGTGGCGGATATTTCGGATACCCACCTCTGCCTGCTCAATAAATTCAATGTGATCGACCACCATCTGCTCATTGTCACCCAGGCATTTGAGCATCAGGAAACCCTCCTGACGGTTCGGGACTTTCAAGCCATATGGCGCTGTATGACCGAGTTTGAAGGGCTTGCATTTTATAATGGTGGAAAAATTGCGGGCGCCAGCCAGGACCACAAACACCTTCAGATGATCCCGCTGCCGATGGCGTCAACCGCGTACCCGGTTCCCAATGACCGCCTCATTCATCAGCCGCAGAAAATCCCGGGGGTAATCCCCGGGCTCCCCTTTGTTCATGCTTTCAAAAGATTCTCCGCCATCACCGATATCCCCCACGAAATGGCGGTCCAGGCCCTGCATCAGATGTATCGTCTCATGCTTCAACAGGTGGGGATGAACCCGTTCACCGAACGGGCGGAGACCCTTCAGTCAGGCCCCTACAACCTGCTTTTCACCCGTCAATGGATGTTGCTGGTTCCCCGATCAAAGGAATCCTTTGAATCCATTTCCGTCAACGCCCTGGGCTTTGCCGGTGCGCTGCTGGCCCGGAACCCCGAAGAAATGGTGCTCATTGAAAAAGAAGGCGGCATGGGGGTTCTACACCATACCGCCTTTTTAAAATCGTAGGACCAAATTTACTTCTTTTCTTTTTGTTCGCTGGCCAGATGGACTTCGGCTACCACGGGGTTGGTGGCATGCAGTCTGTCCCTGGCATCTTTCACCTCTTCCTCGGTGCCATGGAAAATGACCAGGAATTTGTCGGCCTTGACCGCCGTCTCATACTTGAGCACGCTGTCCTTTGGGATGCCGACGCTGAAAAGGCCCGCTCCCAAGGCACTTAAACCGCCTACGATAACGGCATTTTCAAGTGCCCCCAAAATCATACCGCCCACCGGTCCCAAAGCCACGATGTGCCCCACACCCGGAACAAAAAAGAGGGCAGACCCGAACAGAAGCCCCACTATCCCGCCCCAGAAAGCCCCGAGCTTTCCCCAGAACTTCATTCGATCCCCGGCATTGTAGTAACCTACCACATTTTCTTCCGCATGATAGTCCTTGCCCAGAATGGACAATTTTTTCATGTTTACGCCAGCTTTTTCCAATTCCCTGATGGCGGTTTCCGCCTCAGTATGGGTGTTATAAATCGCTACGGCTGCACTTTCCTTTGACATAAAACTCCTCCTCAATAAAAGTTGATGGTTCCGTAAAAAGGCACGAATCTACCTATAAATGGCGTTGTAGAAGGTTCCATATACAAGGCGTAGTGGTTTTTCAGGATCATAGGCATACATAACAGTAGATGGGACCTTTTACGGCGCCATCAATCTTCGTTGTTTTTGGAAAGTCTGTAGGTTTTTACCATTCGCAAAACAAAACCCAGCACCAAAGTAGCGCTGATAAGAATCATAAGATTGGACGCAAAAAAGGCCATGATAAAGGAATAGGGGTTTTCCAGTTTATAGGCAGATATGAGCATCAAAATCCCGAAAGTCAGGAAAAAGCAAGCAACAAAGATCAGAAAAGCCTGGCGTATCCACCAGAAAATATTGAACATGAAGCGCTCTTTTCGTAAATATTCGGCTTACAATGTAAAGGTTTGGCCAATGCCTCATATTCGTCTATTTTGGACTGCGTAGCATACTAATGCTATGTGAGCAGGCCAAAATAGGCGAAGATGGTGTGCTAGCCGAAAATTTACCTCTTTTCCAAAGGGAATATCCGTCGGAAGGAGGTCCTCCCAGTGAGGACAACATCACCTTTCGATTGTCGGTGTAAACCCAATCATCAATCCCTAATAAGGTTTTTCGCCACCACCAGCCGCATGATCTCGTTGGTGCCCTCATAGATCTGGCATATCTTGGCATCACGCATGTGACGCTCCATGGGGTATTCCATATCCGCCCAGGATCTGAACCCCTTCCACAGACGCTCTCATGGCCGCATCCGAAGCATACATCTTGGCCATGACCGCTTCTTTCTCATAAGGTTTTTTGTGGCTCTCCAGCCAGGCCGCCCGAAGCGTCAACAGTTCCGCTGCATCCAGTTCCGTGGCCATATCCGCCAGCTTCCACTGGATCGCCTGAAAACTGGTGATGGGTTTGCCGAACTGCTCCCGGGTCTTGGCATACGTCACCGCGTCTTCCAGAACCGATCGACCGATGCCGATGGCCTGCGACGCGATACCGATGCGCCCGCCGTCCAAAGTGCTCAGCATCTGTCTGAATCCATCGCCTTCTTTTCCGAGAAGGCCATCGGTGGGAAGTCTCGCGTCCTCAAACATAAGTTCTGCGGTTCCCGAGGCCAAAATGCCCATTTTTTCTTCCACACGCCCCACTTTGAAGCCGGGGGTGTTTTCCAGATCCATCACAAAGGAGCTGATCCCCTTGTAGCCTTTCCCTTTCTCGGTGACTGCGGCGATCACAGCGTAGCGGACCACATTACCATTGGTAATAAACTTCTTCTCCCCGTTGATAACCCATTCATCACCGTCTTTAACGGCGGTGGTCCGCACGGGGTCGGACCCGGCCCCCGCCTCCGTGAGACCATAGCACCCTAGGTATTCTCCGGAGGCACAGGGATTGAGATATTTCTTTTTCTGAGCCTCCGTTCCATAAGCATATACCGGAAAACAGTAAAGGGAATTGTTGACACTCATGATGATACCTGTGGACGCGCAGGCCTTCGATATTTCAATCAGGGCCAGCACGTAACTCACATAATCCATGCCACCACCGCCATATTCTTCCGGCACGGCAATGCCCAGCATCTTCAACTCTCCCAGTTGCTTGACAATTTCCGCCGGATGGGCATGGGTCTCATCCAGCTGGGCAGCCTTAGGTCTGATCTCCGATTCGGCAAAGCGTGCCGCCATCTCTCGGACCATCCGCTGTTCTTCGGTTAATGCGAAATTCACTGCTAAACCAGCCCTCCTTTAAACTCGGGTTTTCGTTTCTCCAAAAACGCCGTGAGCCCTTCCTGTCCGTCCGGGTTGGACATGCACAGAGCGAAAGCGTCCGCCTCCATATAGCTGCCCGTGCGAAGATCCACGTCAAAGCCGCGATCAATACAGTTTTTAATGGACTTCATGGATACCCTTCCCCTACTTGCGAAGAGTCCGGCGATTTTCATGGTTTCCTCCCACAGGGTATCCGCAGGAAACACTTTGTTGACCAGACCGATCTCTTTCGCTTCCTGAGCACTGATAATCGCACCGGTCATACAAAGTTCTTTGGCCATTGCTTTACCCACCTGACGGGATAAACGCTGGGTGCCACCGAATCCAGGTATTATCCCCAGACTGCTCTCCGGCTGACCAAACTTGGCTTTTTCAGAGGCATAGATAAAATCACACGCCATGGCCAATTCTGTTCCACCTCCCAGCGCAAACCCGTTAACACAGGCAATAACCGGGATTGAAAGGCTTTCCAGCCGAAAGAAAAGTGCCTGGCCTTCCAGCGAAAACTGCCGGCCTTGCAGTGGCGAAAAACTGGCCATATGACCAATATCTGCGCCCGCGATAAAGGCTTTATCGCCATTGCCGGTCAGCACCAGAACCTTGGCAACCCCATCGGCCTCAATTTTGTTCAGGGCTTCACCCATTTCAGCCAGCACATCAGGATTGATGGCATTCAACGCCTTAGGCCGATTGAATTTAATGACCGCTATATTCCCGTCTTCTTCAAAGATAATATTTTCAAATGACATTGTTTCTCCCCCGTTCGTTAAGATATTTTAGTACCCAAACGAAAACTGTCTTTTTCGCCAATATCTGCATCAGATAAACCCGTTCTTAATAAAACTGGGATCGGAATATTCAATATATTCCTGTGGTTAAAGTTTTGTGATGCCTTAACCTTGACGAAAAATCCTAGCTTTCGTTCTCAGGCACTATTCAAAAATCGTTACCGGTTTTTTTAACCATCAACCGGCAACCCTAATAATCAGCACACCTCCAGAATCATGGCCATACCCTGCCCACCGCCAATGCAGAGGGAAGCCAGACCCAGTTCAATGTTTTTTCGCATCATTTCACCGATGAGCGTCAAGACAATACGCGCGCCGGTACACCCGATAGGATGCCCAATGGAGATGCAGCTGCCAAGCGCATTGGTTTTTTCCATATCGCACCCAAGCTCCCGCACACAGGCGATGGCCTGGGCCGCAAACGCTTCAGCCAACTCGATAGCGCCGAAATCGTCAATGTGGAGGTTTTCCTTTTTCAGCAGTTTTCGTACGGCCGGTATGGGGCCAAGCCCCATGTAGGCCGGGTCTACCCCCGCATAGGAAAAAGCACGTATTTTTACAAGTGGTTTCAAACCCAGGTTTTTTGCCTTTTCATCCGACATGAGCAGAAGCGCCGCAGCGGCATCGTTGATTCCAGATGCATTTCCCGCAGTTACGGTCCCGTCCTTCTTAAAGGCGGGCATGAACTTGGCCATTTTTTCCACCGTGGTGTCCATGGGCCGTTCATCCGTATCAAAAATCAGCGGATCCTTTTTCCGTTGCGGGATGAGCACCGGCACAATCTCATCCTTGAAAAGACCGTCGGAAATAGCTTTCATGGCACGCTGGTGACTCAGAGCACCGAGTTCATCCTGTTCTTGCCTTGAAATTCCGTATTTCTCCGCAACGTTTTCCGCAGTCATTCCCATGTGGTATCCATAAAAAATCTCAAATAGGCCGTCTATAACCATCAGATCCACCAACTCCGCGTTGTTCATTCGAGCCCCCCAACGGGCCGCAGGCAACGCATAGGGAATGAGGCTCATGTTTTCCATGCCGCCCGCCAGAATCACATCCGCCTCGCCAGCCGCAATGGACTGGGTCGCCAGGGCGATGGCTTTCATGCCGGAAGCGCAAACCTTGTTCAGTGTGAAAGCACTCGTTTCCTTCGTGATCCCTGCCTTGATCATGGCCTGGCGCGCCACGTTCTGCCCCTGGGCCGCCCCCACCACGTTTCCCATGATGACTTCATCCACTTGAACGGCCTGGAGGGCATCATCGTAATCATAGACCTTTTTTTCAAGATCGATCATGCCAAGGCCTTTGAGTGCATCGGGCTCAAACTGGGTCAGATTGTCAGTGGCCACCGGTTTCAACTGCACATTTTTGAGGGTTTCTTTCAGCACCAGCGCCCCCAATTCCACTACAGGTGTCGATTTCAGCGTCTTTCCGAATGTACCCACAGGGGTTCTCTTCCCTGAAACAACCACTACATCTCCCATCCTCATCTCTCCTAAATTTTACCCTTATGGACTTTTTTGACCAACCTATGACGGCCTCGTAAAAAGTCACGAAGCTATCTACAGATGGCGTTTAAAAAGTTCCATATACAAGGCGTAGTGGTTTTTCAGAATCATAGCACACATGTAGGATGTTGAGATTCTGAAAAATCACTGCAACGCAGTAGCGGGGACTTTTTACGGCGCCATCCAAATTAGTGTCTGAACGAAAACTAGAATTTTTCGTCAAGGTCAAGGAAAATCAAAAATTTAACCACAAGAATATATTGAACATTTCGAGGATTAAAATTTTTATATGACGCAAAGATTGGCGAAAAAGACAGTTTTCGTTCGGACACTAATTAACCTTCGTTATAAACCACCAACGTCACGGCTTCGCCACCCCCCAGACAAAGGGAGGTCTCGCCCAC
Source organism: Deltaproteobacteria bacterium (assembly GCA_019314425.1). GTDB lineage: Bacteria > Desulfobacterota > DSM-4660 > Desulfatiglandales > Desulfatiglandaceae > NaphS2. Next base: position 7,173 of record JAFCZI010000071.1, read on the forward strand.
CCCGGCGCCCCGGTCTTTCATAGCATGAATCAATGTGGTCAACACCCTGGCGCCGCTGGCCCCAATGGGGTGTCCAATGGCCACGGACCCGCCATAGATATTTACCTTGGAAGGGATCAATGCTCAGTTCCCGGTTAATGGCCACCGCCGATGTACTGAAGACCTCATTGATCTCGTGGAGGTCGATATCTTCAACCTTGAGGCCATCCTTTGCCAGCACTTTCGGGATGGACAAAATCGGCGCCATCAGCACATATTTCATATCCATGCCCGAAGCGCCCTGCGCTCCCATACGCACCAGGGGTTTGCACCCGAGCGCGTCCGCCTTTTCCCGGCTCATCACCACCAGGGCCGCCGCCCCATCGGCAATCTCGGATGCGTTCCCGGCGGTGACAAGACCGTCTTTCTGAAAGGCTGGCTGCAACTTTTTGAGACATTCCATGGTGATCAGGGGTTTTCGGATAGGAACTTCATCCGTGTCGAAAATCACCGGATCGCCATTTAGGCTGGGGATTTCCACAGGAACGATCTCGCCGCTAAGCTTTCCCTGATTTTGAGCTATCCAACATTTCTCATAGGAATTTAATGCAAATGCGTCTGAATCTTCACGGTTTACTTTATATTTTTTCGCCACCAGCTCCGCACTGATCCCCATGTGAAAATCGTTCACATGGTCCCAGAGCCCGTCATGCACCCACCATGCCATCCACCATCTGTCTGTTGTTCATGCGATATCCGGTCCTGGCCTTTTTCAGCATGTAGGGACATAGGTTCATGTTTTCCTGCCCCCCCCCGCCACCACCACATCTGCGTCACCGCATTGAATGGCCTGGGCCGCCAGCATCACCGCCTTGAGGCCCGAACCGCAAACTTTGTTAACGGTCATAGCCCCCACATCCCAGGGAAGACCCGCACGGACCACGGTTTGACGGGCCGGATTCTGTCCCAAGCCGTGAGGCAGCACGTTACCCATGATCACCTCGTCAACATCCTTATTTTCAACACCTGCTCGTTTAAGTGCCTCCTTGATAACCACTGCTCCGAGATCCGTGGCAGAAACGGCACTAAGGGTCCCGGAAAAATTACCAATGGCGGTCCTGCATGCACTGACAATAACAAGCTCTCTCACTGAAGTTCCTCTTCCCAAAAAACCATCAACTTCAAACACAAAATCTTCCCATGAAAACAAGTCTCCAGCTATATAGTAAAGGACCCATTTTCAAGTCAAGACAATTCACTCCATTACGGGTATTTTCTGCAAGAATGGGTCACCCTGCGGACATGCGAAATTGCCGGTTTTATCTTGACACACCCTGCCGGGTGTTTCTAAATAGTGTCTGAATGAAATCTAGGTTTTTCGTTAAGGTCAAGGAAGATCAATCCAGTTTCATTAAGAACGGCCCAGTTTTATTAAGAACGGGATATGACGCAGAGATTGGCGAAAAAGGCAGTAGGGCGGACATACAGATCCGCCCCTACCCACCCAATCTTTGAACACGGAGGCGCCAAATGCGATTGAAAACCGGATGCGTCGTTCAAACACTCATGTTTTTTCTGGTATTTACGCTCTTTTCACATATTTATTTTCTGACGTTGAGATCCGCTTTTGCCGGGGAAATACGGAAAAAGAATATCCCGAATCAAATTCTATGCTGGATTCCTCCAAAGAAAGACGTCATGGGCTATATTGAAAAAACAAAGGACCTGTTGTCACATGTTTCCGATCAGGTATTTGTTGCAAGTCGGATTGACGCGACATATCAGGACCTTTTCAAACAGATCGTCATAGCCACAGCCTGGCAGGAAAGCTGTTTTCAGTAATTTCATTTAAAGAATGGAAAACCCACCTGTACGAGGTCTCCCAACAACAGTTCGGTCGGTCTCATGCAGGTCAACCAGTGGATATGGCGCGGTACCTACAACCAGAAAGACCTCAGGTGGGACATCCGCTATAATGCCGTGGCCGGTTGTGAAATTTTAATCCGATATCTGAAAAAGGCCCTTTCCATAAAAACGGTTTCGGGAAAACCCCTGAGCCGTGATCTGCTGGCG
>JAFCZI010000072.1 GCA_019314425.1 Deltaproteobacteria bacterium
CTGAGAAATGCTTGTCGAAAAGGATTGGGGATAGTGAGAAATATGTTTGATAACAACACAATCGAGGACTTGCCGTCGGAAGCCTGATTGGTGTAACTTTTTTGTATTGCACCCTGTAGTGTCGAATCGTTAATGGTGTTCCCTGGCTTGCTCAATGACGTCCTTTGCGAAATCAGCCATCCCCTCCACCTTACATCCGACGGATGGAAGAAATTCTTCGAACTCCATGGCTAAAGTTGCATCGTCCTCAACCACCAGGATTCGGTCCATTGCGAGCCGCCTTCAAAGGTTATGGATTATGCGAAAATACACCATATCAATCATGCATCAGATGAAATTTCCCATTCAGATGATTCCCATGGACTTGAGGAATGCTCCCAAGGCCCCGAGAATGGAAATGCCGATGGCAATGGTGAACATGCGGAGGGTAAAGCCCCGCTGCTTTTCATCCCGATAGTCCAGTTTGTCCCCCAGACGTTCAATGGAAGCGATAACTTGGTCGAAACGTTTATCCACCTGCTCAAAGCGTTTGTCCACATCACCTCGAAACTCCTTTAGGTTATCCTTCAAATCATCAATCTGCCCTTGCATATGATCAAATCGGACCTCGAAGTATTTGGATGTGGGGATGATTTGCGCCACCAGCACATCCACGGTCTTTTTGTCCAGGGTCAGGCTGGATTCCTCTTCGTTGCTCGTCATGAAAAATAACCCTCGTCAATTAATGATATTTTATCCTATCTGGAGAATATGGGAATCGGAATTTTATGTCAAGATATAAGGTTTTTGGCCGGCAATTCTCATTATGGAATGATAACCTTGTGTGAGTGGCGTCCCGCCACGACTTTTCGCGGCGGGACGCCACTCACACAGCATTAGGGAAGGAAATTCCTCCCATTTTGCGGCTGAAGCCGCACCTACAGTTGCTTTGATTGAGGCGTAATGCCTTCCCGTTTGGATTATGAACACACGTCCAGCCCTACGGGCCAGTCTTTTTAATATCGGTTTTTCCTGTTCCACTGGTTCTTGATATCGGAAATTCCAGATTGAAAAAGAAGAATGCGGGGGTTAGCTTAAGAGACTGCCAAAGCCTATGTCTGCAACGTTCTTTCCGAATGTATTTTCGGACCCGTATCGTTTCAAGGGAACAGCCCCAGGGAGAAAGCCATTGACCGAAAAAAAAGAAATCCGTCTCACGCAAACCGTTAAAGGTTCCGGCTGAGCGTCCAAACTGCCGCCAGGGGACCTGGATCGGGCGCTTTGTGGAATGGAATTTCCGACGGATGAAAATGTGATCGTAGGCCTCGACCGGGCGGATGATGCGGGTGTTTACCGGGTGAATGACGAACTCGCCCTGATCCAGACCGTAGATTTTTTCACCCCCATTGTGGATGATCCCTACGGGTTCGGACAGATTGCGGCCGCCAATGCCTTGAGTGATGTCTACGCCATGGGCGGTGTTCCCAAGACCGCCATGAATCTGGTGGGATTCCCCCTGAAACAGATGGATATATCAATCCTTCGGGAGATCCTTCAGGGGGGGATTGACAAGATGAAAGAGGCCGGTGTGGTCCTGGTGGGCGGCCACAGCGTGGAGGATCCGGAACTGAAATACGGCTTGAGCGTTACCGGTTTTATCCATCCGAAACGCATTCTGACCCAGAAGAATCTCAAAGACGGCGATCGGTTGATTTTGACCAAACCTCTGGGAACCGGCATTGTGAACACAGCCATAAAAGGGGGGATTGCTTCTCCGGAGGTGGTTGAATCGGTTACGCGCCTCATGGCCCGATTGAATCAAAAACCGGCTGAGATCATGAGCCGTTATGCGGTGCATGCCTGCACCGATATCACGGGCTTTGGCCTTCTGGGGCACCTGGCGGAGATGGTCCTGGATTCGGGATGCGCCATTCGTCTGCAAAGCGGCCAAATCCCCATTATTCCGGAAGCCCGGGAATATGCGCAGATGGGCTTTATTCCGGCGGGGGCCTATCGAAACCGGGAATTTCGGGCTGGTATGACGGTGTTTGGTTCTTCGGTGGATCGCTTCCTTCAGGACCTTCTGTTTGATCCTCAGACATCCGGGGGGCTTCTCATCAGCGTGTCCGAAAAGGATGCCGCCGATCTGCTGAGAGAATTGAAGGCCGGGGGTGTTCATGATGCCGCGATTGTCGGGGACGTGATATCCACATCCGAAGAAAGGATTATTGTCCAATAGGTAGGGGCAGGCCTCGTGCCTGCCCATCGGAGGACAGAAAACAGAGGACGGAAGATTGGAGTTAAGGAGAATCAAATGAGTCAAAAAGAAATCGATTGCCGTGGTTTGGATTGCCCTGCCCCGGTGCTGAAAACGAAGGAAATCATTGAGCAGGAAAAACCTGAAAAACTGACCGTTATTGTGGACAATGAAGCGGCAAGGCAGAACGTCACACGGTTTATGGAATATCAGGGTTTTAATGTGTCCGCCAGTGAAGAAGGGACGGACTTCCATGTGACGGGTCATGCCGGAGAAGGCGCCGCACCCGCAGCGAAACCCGAAAAAACCATTGAATCGGAAGAAGTGAAGCAAAAGATCATGGTCATGGTGGGAACCGATCGAATGGGACACGGGGATGATGAACTGGGCTTGAAACTCATGGTCAGTTTTCTGAAGACCTTGAAAGAGATGGGCGGTGAGCTGTGGCGCCTGGTTTTTGTCAACAACGGCGTCAAAATGACCATTTCGGATTCCGAAGTGCTGCCGGTGCTGGAGGAGCTGGAAAAAAACGGTGTTTATATTCTGGTTTGCGGCACGTGTCTCACCCACTTTAATCTCCTTGAAAAAAAGATGGTGGGAGAGACCACAAATATGTTAGATATTGTAACGGCCATGCAACTGGCCGACAAAGTGGTTAATATCTGATTTTTCTCCTCATCTGCGGGAGAATCCGTGGGAAGGAGCTTCGGTCCGGATATGGTGCAAACAGGAAAAACCAAGGCCGACAATGTCGACGCGTTTCTGGCCCGCTCCCGCCGGAATCAGGGCCAAAAAGAAAAAAACTACCGCGAACAGTCTCTCAAGATTCACCCCTGGGTGTGCGCCCGTTGCGCCAGGGAGTTCACGAATCGAAACATACATGAATTGACGGTTCACCACAAAGACAGTAACCACGAAAACAACCCCCCTGACGGGAGCAATTGGGAAAACCTCTGTATCTACTGCCATGACAATGAGCATCGGCGTCATCTGGATTATCTGGAAGGCGCCGATACCCCGGTCGGCGACGAAAAAAATGACGCCTTTACCCATAACCCGTTCGGAAAATTGAAAGGGTTGCTGCCGAAATAATCCCATAGGAGGAAATGATGGACAAGGTATTTCATCTGCAAACGCCGATTTCCGCTGAAGATGTGTCGTCCCTGAAGTCCGGCGACAGGGTCAGCATCAGCGGTACTGTCTACACGGCCCGGGATGCGGCCCACCGCAGGCTTTTTGAACTCATTGAAGCCGGTAAAGAACTCCCCATCCCCATTGATGGCCAGATCATCTATTATGTAGGGCCTTCCCCTGCCCCTCCGGGGCGGCCCATCGGCGCGGCGGGTCCCACCACCAGCTACCGCATGGATCCATTTGCCCCGAAACTGCTTGAGCTGGGTCTCAGAGGCATGATTGGGAAGGGAAAACGATCCAAAGAGGTGCAGGATGCCATGGTCAAATACAAGGGGGTTTACATGGCCGCTATCGGCGGCGCCGGCGCCCTCATGGCGCGTGCCGTTAAAGCCGCACGGGTTGTGGCCTATGAGGAATTGGGTCCGGAAGCCATTCGAGAGTTGAAAGTGGAAAATCTGCCGGCCATTGTGGTCAATGACACCTTTGGAAACGACCTCTATGTTGAGGGTCGGGAAAAATACCGTAAAGATGCCGCCTGAGTAAAGGTCTAAAGGCCGAACCACAATGATTCCACATGGAGGAGACGGGCATGGGCGAAAAAAAAGGGGGGCTTGTATGGCTGTGGGTCCTGCTGGGAATAGGCGCCGTGGCAGCAGTCGGGTATGGTTGGTATCAATATGTGCAGCCTGAAACCGGAGAAGCGCTGGTAGTTGTGGAAGTGTTGACATCCGAAGAGGGCGCCCGGGTTGAGACAACGAAAGAGGGTCCGGTCAAGGATGCATCCGGAAAACAGCGCGATGCCCTGGATGGTGCTGAAAAACGTTTAACCGCCGGGCCTGACCGGAAGCGGGGTGACGGCATCAGTGAAAAGGATGCCCCTTTGAAGCTGCAGGCCACCGGGAAAATGGTGGATTACCAGTTTAAATCCGGTGAAAAGAAGCCCTTGCAAAAAGGCGCACCCGCTCAGGAAGAGATCCGTGAGGCGGCAATGGCTCGCCAAAAACGTTATTGCGACCTGATCAACCAGTATGTACAGGATTTTTTCCAGTACCTGGATACGAAAAAATATGTGCAAAGATTGGAATCGGGAGAAACCACTTATACCCGCTTCAAACAGGTTATGACGCGACTGACGACCCACCCGCCCATTCCCGCCGGTGAAGGGGTTGATCCCGCCGTTATGGTCAAAAATATATACTTTTTCTGTCGCACGCTGGATAAGAAGGATCTGCGTTTAATCAAGCAGGTGATTGGCAATGACCGGGACACGCTGGAAGACGACATGGGCATGTTTTACCAGTGGCTGATGCTGGGTAACAGTTGTCCAAATCCCGGAGATGTGAGGCCTTCTTTTGATGTGCTCTATCGGTATGCGGGCTTTTTCCTGAATACCACCGGTGGCCGGGCGTATATGTTCAGGCGGGGATTGAAGGTGCGGCTTCTGGTCTCCTATTATTCGGTTCAGCTTATATATCAGGCGGATAAAGCGGGCAGAAACAACTACGGCGTTGACGTTTTGCCATACATCAAAATGCTCATGGCGGAAATGGGCAACTATCCTGATCTGCTGTATAAAGAAACGTATCTGGAAACCCTGACAAAAATCAAGGCGTTTTACTCGGGGCGACGATAGGTGCAAAAAGGTCTTGATCATCGTTTTGGCCATTTGCCCGGGGGTTGAAACCCCGGGCTACTACCGACCGTCCCTACGGGGACTGCCCCATCGGGGCGACGGACAATAGTCCGGCAATTTTTGGATCTGCTTCACGATTTTAAACGATTTATTCGATTTTGCTGCCCAGGCGGATATCCTAAGGATCAGGTTTGCTTTCAGGTTTCATGATTGCTGGGGTCTCCCTTGTGATTCCAGATCGAAGGAGCCGCTGTACAGGGCCTCCTTGAGCTCTGCCTGCGGAAAAAGTTCGGGATGGCTGCCCACAGTAAAGAGATAGGAGATTAATCCTCTCCGAGGTGCTTGATGGCGGCTAAAGGAGAAGCGGTGTGGATACGGATGGTTTTGTTCCTTGAATGTTCCCCTGAAACGATTTGAATTTTTCCTTTGGGAAGACCTGTTTTTTTGGCGAGAAAATTGATAAGCGTTTTGTTGGCTTTTCCATCTACGGGCGGGGCGGTGAGTTTTATCCGGTAAACGCCATCTGTTTGGCCCACAATCTCAGTCTTTGAAGAACGGGGTAACACTTTCACCTGTATCACAGCCCCCATGGGTTTTCCCACGTCTTTCGCTGGCAACGTCACTACCCGCCCATTCGCATGGCCATTTCCGCGAGACTTCGTACCAGGAAGGATTGCACGAAAACAATGACCAGAAGCACGAGGATCGGTGAAAAATCGATTCCCCCGAAACTGATGGGCAGCCGCCTTCTGACCTGGTAGAGTACCGGTTCCGTGACGGCATTCAAGAACCGTATGATGGGATTGTAGGGATCCGGGTTAACCCAGGAAACCACGGCCCGGGCGATGATGATCCACATGTACAGGGTTAAAGCGATATCGAGTATCTTGGCGATGGCCGCCAGAAGATTTCCGATGACAAACATGAAATGTATCCCCCTCCCGATTTAAAAGGCATCTTTTTTAACTGTAAACGGTTTTCCATATGCCGACCCGGGTATGTCGAAGCAATCCGTAAGCCGGGTTCTGTTTTTCGAAAGGGTCACCCGCTTTCGAAACAATGACCATTCATCTAGCCTCGCCGTTGCCGGCGAGATCAAGCGACCTACCCGGGAACTCGAGCGGACCACCCTTAACGTTCCCCTATTTGGTTTTGCTCCAGGCGGGGTTTACAAAGCTTCCGCCGTCACCGGCGGAACTGGTGAGCTCTTACCTCACCCTTTCACCCTTACCAGGCACACTGAGTGCCTGGCGGTTTCCTTTCTGTTGCACTATCCTTCCCGTCACCGGGACTGGGCGTTACCCAGCGCTTTGTCCTGTGGAGCCCGGACTTTCCTCCCCCCTGTCAATGACATGGGCGGCGGTCATTTGTTTTACTTCGGCATACCCGGGTTAACATATGGAAACAACGCCATCAAGATTGCTGATAACGTTCATCCTCTCCCCAATACATGATCCGTGCACAACTGGGGCAGGTCATGAGCTTGTCCCCGCGGATCAACTCGTTGAACTTTTGAGGCGGGATCGCCATGCGACACACCTGGCACACCCCTTTGACAACCGGGGTAATGGCGATACCGTTCTTGTGGCCTCTGAGCGTGTCATATTTTTCCAAAAGCGAACCATCCGTTGCTTTACAGCATTTTTTTCGCTCATTTTCAAGCTTTTTAAGATCCTTATCCAGAATTTTCATGTCTCTCATTATCTGCTTCCGGTCCTGGTCAAACTGCTGTTTCAGGGCCTCGGCTTGTTTTCGATTATCGTCACAAGTGCTCTTCAGTGCATCTTTCTGCTCCATCAGTTCAATAACGGCAGTCTCCAAAGTCCCCCTTTCGTTTTTGATGCCCTCAATCTCCTTGAGTGCTGCCTTATATTCCTTGTTTGATGCGATACTGGATAATTTCACCTCAGCCTTTTTCAAACGGTCATCCAGGTCTTGAATTTCCCGTTCGGTTTCCCGGTGCAGGCTGTCGTGGGATTCTAATTTGTCCGTTTCTTCACGCAGCAGGGTTTCCGCTGCTGCCAGACCTTCTTCGCGCTTTTGCACCGCCGCCGGGCCCCGTTCTTTTTGGACCCGTTTCTCCGCTATGCGAACGTCACAAGCCTGAAGACCGATCAAAAGTTTAATTCTTTTTTCCAATGTGCTCACCTCTTAACTCATTCGACGCGTTTGTGGTTTTTGGAGCCGTTTCTTTAAGCAGTCCCGTCAAATTTTCCTGCCTTTCAGATGCCGGATGTCATCCGGATTGGATCCACCTGGGTGCTATCCGTTTCGACCCCAACTTCCCAACCTTCTTTGCTAAAAAAATCCTCCAAATGTTTGCAAAAAATATTAAATGCCGTTTTTTCCGTATGAAAATGCCCTCCATCAATAAGGGCAATGCCGAGGGCTTTTGCTTCCAGTGCCGCGTGATGGCCAACATCCCCCGTAATAAGTACGTCAGCACCACTTTCTGCCGCAGACGATGTCAGGCTGCCGCCTGAACCGCCAACCACGGCAATACGTTGGACACGCTTTTTTTTTTGACCCACCAGATGAATATGATCAGCGTTAAGCCTCTTTTTTACAGCCTTTGCCAGGCTGAAAAGGTCAGTAGGTTCCGGTAAATCTCCTACCCTGCCGAGGCCTGTCCCGGGTACCTTGTCGTGAGGTTGTAGCACTTCGACATTTTGCAGATCCATAAGATTTGCCAGGATATCGTTTATGCCGCCCTTGGCAACATCCAGATTGGTATGTGCGGTCACAATGGAGATATGTTTTTGTGCGGCCAGGGCCAGGATATGCCCGGGGTAGGCGTTGATTTCGATATGGGAAATAGATTTGAAGATCAGGGGATGATGGGTGAAAAGCACTTGGGCATTGGTTTCGGAAGCGGCCATCAGGGCGTCAAGGGTGGGATCCAGAGAAGAGAAAATCTTTTTAATCTTCTGCCCTGAATCCCCGATCTGAAGACCGGGATTGTCCCATGGTTCTGCCAGCTTCATGGGCGCAATGCGCTCAATCAGACGCAGAAAATCTCCCAATGTTGGTATCATGATAAAATCTGCCTTCAGCTCCCTTTTAGAAAAGGTAAAGGGCGTATCCTGTCTGAGGGTACGCCCTTCCTGAAATCTTCATTCCCGAATAAAACATCCGTTTAAAAATGGTAAAGGACATGAACACACAAAAACCGAAAGATTATGGTTTGTGGTGGGCCCACCTGGGTTCGAACCAGGGACCTACCGGTTATGAGCCGGTGGCTCTTCCAGCTGAGCTATGGGCCCTCCGAATGCAGACCGCCTAACGGCATTTTCCGCCCTTCGGGGGGACAGTGCCGAATTTTGCAGCAGCCAACTACAATAGAATGAGCATCCAGTTAAAGTTTGTCAAGCGAAAAGTGTTGTAATCCGAAGAATTGAACTCAGTTATTATCCATAAAACTTTTCAATTTTCTGCTTCGACTGGGATGCCGAAGTTTTCTAAGAGCTTTGGCTTCTATCTGTCGAATACGTTCTCGGGTTACACTGAAATCCCTCCCCACTTCTTCCAGGGTATGGTCCGCCTTTTCACCAATGCCGAACCGCATGCGAAGGACTTTTTCTTCTCTGGGTGTCAGGGTGGTTAAGACCCGCCTCGTTTGTTCGGCCAAACCAAAATTGACCACGGCATCTCCCGGTGAAAGGATATTCTTGTCTTCTATGAAATCTCCAAGATGACTGTCTTCTTCCTCCCCAATGGGCGTTTCGAGGGAAATGGGTTCTTTGGCGATTTTCAGGACTTTTCTCACTTTGTCCAACGGGAATTCCATCTTCTCGGCGATCTCTTCGGATGTGGGTTCGCGTCCGTGCTCCTGAACCAGATACCGTGAGGTCCTCATGAGCTTGTTGATGGTTTCTATCATGTGGACCGGAATACGGATGGTTCTGGCCTGGTCGGCAATGGCACGGGTAATGGCTTGCCGTATCCACCAGGTGGCGTAGGTGCTGAACTTATATCCCCGCTGATATTCAAATTTGTCTACGGCTTTCATCAAACCGATATTGCCTTCCTGAATAAGATCCAGAAACATGAGCCCGCGGTTGGTATATTTTTTTGCAATGCTAACCACCAGTCTCAGGTTGGCCTGAATCAATTCCGACTTCGCCCGGCTGGCTTTTTGAAGGCTTTTCTCCACCCGCCTCAATTCGGCTTTCAACTCCCTGGGCGTCAAGCTGGTTCTTTCCTTGACCTGCCTGATCACCCGTCGCGATGCGTCGGCCCTGGCCTTCAGCGCAATGATTTCACACTTTTTCAAGTTTATGGGATCAATGACGTCATCATCCCCGGCCGATTCGGGGATTTGTGCGATGCATCGGTTCAAATAGCTAATGGGCTTTCCGCCCGCCTGCAGCATGCACTCAACAACATCCTTGTCAGCGGTTTCAACGATGTCCAGAAGCTTGCGAAAACTCTCCAGCATGTTTTCGAGCTGCTTTTTTTCGAGGCTAAAAGAACTCACAATCGACATAATATTTTTTTGATCTTCGTTGACCTGGGCATTCAGCGCGTTTCGGGTTTCTTCCGAGCAGCCGCTTTTTGCCATTTCATGCCGCTTATGGCGAATGCTGGCATTGAGTTCGTTGATTTTATCAATCAGGAGGATCAGCGATGCCTTTTTTTCACCCATCTGCATGAAGTTGTCATTGTCTTCCAGGTCGTTGATTACATCCTTGAGCTTGAGTTCCGTTTCCTTGAGGCGACCCCCCAGCATGATGATATGTTCCACACCGATTCCGCAGGTTAACAGGGCTTCCAGAGCCGCCTTTTCGCCAGCCTCAATCCGCTTGGCAATTTCCACTTCTCCATCTCGTGTCAGCAGTGAAATACGGCCCATTTCTTTCAAATACATCTTGACCGGGTCTGAAATTCGCGACGTTGAGTCGGCCAGGTCAAAGGAGGACGCATGTTTGTCTTCCTGTTTTATTCGTTCTTCCTTGGCGTTCTTGCGTTGTTCAATTTTCTTTTTGGTGTTTTCATCAATGACCATGATGTCCAATTCTTCAAACATCATCATCAGGTCATCGATTTTCTCTTCCGAGGAAATGATTTCTTCAGACATGTCGTCATTCAGCTCTTCAAAGGTCACATAACCTTTGTTTTTTCCCGCAATGATCAACTTCTTGAGATTGACCATGTCTGTGCTTTGATCCATCATATGGCCTCCTGAATGATTAATTGCCAAAGGGCCTTCCGGCCGCTATTTTTTTCTTCAAAATTTCGTTTATGGCCCGTGGGTCCCCTATGGCCTTTTTAAATGCTTCCGCGATTTTCTTTTTCTGCACCTTTCCTATAAAGTCCCGAACCGCCTGTTTTACTTCCCGATCTGAACAAAAAGCAGGGCGGAACGCAAATTCCCGGAGCCATATGCGGTCTTCATTACGATCAAGACGCTCCTGGATGGTTTCAACGGTCACTGCTTCCGAGCGGCTTTGCCGGTCAAAGACGACATCAACGATCCGTCGAATCATGGGATCGGAAATCAACAACCTGCAGTGATGACCCCTCAAATCGGCGACCGTTTCAGGATAATGCAACACAAGGTTAAGCAATTGAATTTCCCCAATGGGCCGGTTTGTATTCACGGATGTGAATTGCTGCTTGATGTCATTTTTGAAGCGGCCCTTTCCTGAGGATTGCTTTATGCCCCCGAGTGCGGAAAGAACAACCGATTCTGCAACTTCGGATTTTTCAGACAGCCTTTTGATATACAAGGACCGTTGGGTTTCGTTGCGAACCTTCGCCAGTATGGGAAGTATCTCTTCCAGAATGCTGACTTTCTGGTCGATGTCTTGGGTGCGGGACCCAAGCTTCTGATCCACGTAAAAATCAAACAGGGAAGGGGCAGCGTTCAGCAGCTTTGAAAAAGCGTCCCTGCCACTGCTGTTGATAAAACTGTCCGGGTCGTGCCCATTGGGCAGGACAACCGCCTTTGCCGAAAGCCGTTCATTTAGAAAAATGGGCAACGTTCGCAGGGCAGCCGATTTTCCGGCTTCGTCAGCGTCAAAGACCACAACCGCCTCTTTTCCGATCCCTTTGAGTTTTCGAACGGGGGTCTCAGAGAGTGCGGTTCCCAGCGTCGCTACCACCTCCTTCAGCCCATGTTTTCTGAGGGCCAGACAGTCCATATAGCCTTCCACCACAATGGCACGCCCCGTTTCTCGAATGGCTTTTCGTGAAGCGTCAAAACCGTAAAGGCACGTGCCCTTGTGAAAAAGCGGTGTTTCAGGCGTGTTGACATATTTTGGCAAAGTATCATCAAGAACCCTTCCACCAAAACCGATGACTCGTTTTTTCTGGGTCAAATCCATTATGGGAAACATCACTCTTTCCCTGAACAGGTCGTAGTAGTGCCCCTTATCGCTCCGCTTGAGGACGCCGGCAGTAAGCGCCGTTTCAAGCGATACTTTTCTGCTCAAGAGAAACTGCTTCAAACCATCCCACCCTTTCGGCGCATAGCCCAGGTGAAATTCTTCAATAATACTGTGGGAAATGGACCGCCTTTTGAAATAATCACGGCCGGGTTTTCCCCGAACCGGATGCGTCAGCTCCTTTTCAAAATAGAGGGTCGCCAGTTCGTTGACGTTATAAAGCGTTTCTCTGTAATCCGCTTTCTTTTTTTCTTCTGCCGTGAAATGTTTCTCGGGCAGCTGTACATTGTATCTTTCCGCCAAGTCCTTCAGCGCTTCAGGAAAACTGAGGCTGTGATACGCCATCCAGAAAGCAAAGACATCCCCCCCCTGCTTACATCCGAAGCAGTGGAACATCTGCTTGTCCTGACTGACCGTGAAAGAAGGCGCTTTTTCCCCATGAAAGGGGCAAAGCCCCACAAAATTTTCACCCGCCTTTTTGAGTTGAACAAACTGGCCCACAACCGAAACGATATCGGCCGCCTGCTTTATCTCCTCTTTGGCAGACTGGTAGCTTATCATGGGTTATTCTTCATTTTTTGCCGCAAAAAAGTATCAAGTATGCTTTCTGTTAAGCATAAAAATGCCCGACGGGATTGTTCTACCGTACAGGCCTTATCGATGAATCCCTTGGTTTTATCGGGCAGAGACACATGGGGGTTCTTTATCTCAATACTCCCAGAGATTTCCAGCCCTCTTTATGCAGACCTTCAGCCCAGTAACCTTCCGGCAATTTCGTTAACTTCCTTGCCCTGGGCTTTTCCAGCCATTCTCGGCATGGCTGCTTTCATAACCCTTCCCAAGTCCGAGGGTTTTTCAGCGGATAATTCCAGGATTATTTCCCTCAGCATTTTTTCAATATCTTCCGGTGTTAACTGCTGGGGCATATAGCCATAAAAAATCGCTACTTCTGCTTCTTCTTTAAGCGCAATCTCCTCCCGACCCGCATTCCTGAATTCGGTTGCAGACTCCTTACCTTTCTTAATTAGGGAGAAAATAACACCTTGAACCTCTTCATCCTTTAACTTCCGTTGTTTGTCTACCTGTAGATTTTTCAATGCGGTCTTCAGCATTCTCAAGCAGGAAAGGCGAACGGCATCCCTTTTTTTCATGGCATTCTTTAGATCTTCACCAATTTTTTTTCAAGTGACATAAGATGTTACCTATGATTCTGGAAAATAACTGCAACGCAGTAGATGGGACTTTTTACGATACCATCATCATTGGCATGCTTTTATGGCGGCGGTCAAATCAAGGCTGCCATCATAAAGGGCCCGTCCGGTAATAAGACCCATAACCCCATCCGCTGCCAGGGGAAGGATTCTTAACACATCATCCATCTCAGAAATGCCGCCGGAAGCGATGACCGGGATGTTCGTTGTTCTGGCCAAGGCCCGGGTTGCTTCCACATTGCACCCGGTTCTCATGCCGTCCCGGTCGATGTCTGTATAGATAATCGCCGCCAGGCCATCATTTTCAAACCGTTTGGCAAGCGCTTCAGGGGTCAGGTTTATTTCTTCCGTCCACCCCTCTACCGCGATACGGTTGTTCCGCGCATCAATACCCAGAATGATTCGACCGGGATACAAACGGCAGGCTTCCTTGACAAAATCCGGATTTTTGTGGGCCACTGTCCCCAGAATGACATATTGAAGCCCGAGATCAAAGTACGCACGAAGTGTCGCCATGTCCCGCACGCCCCCGCCCAGCTCCACGGGAATGGGAATGGCTTCAACAATTCGGCGGATGGTCTTTCGATTGACGGGCTGCCCACTGACCGCGCCGTCCAGATCCACCAGGTGAAGTCTTTCGGCACCGCATTCAAACCATTTCTTCGCCATCTCTTCAGGCTTGTCTGAAAATATGGTTTCATCAGACATGCAGCCCTGTTTGAGCCTGACGCATTTACCATTTTTTATATCAATTGCCGGAATGATCAGCACTGGTTTCCTTTTTCCCTTCTTTTTTGGGTTCAGGGACCCCTGGCATTTCCCCAATGAGTTTTTCCAGGCCGATATCGGCCAGTTTTTCGGCTGTCAGCCATCGGCCGGAACTTTTCACATACGTATCAAAATCAAAAAGATTCGCAAATAAAGACTGTTGTGTTTTGTCAAAATGGCTGCGCCATAAAATGGCCCCGCTTGAAGGTCGTACCAGAACGAGATCAAATGATACGGACGCGGGCTTGTCCACCGCGAAATCGCTGCCAACGCGTTTCTGCCAGCGATAAATACGACCGGTAAGAACCGCATCGGCTTCAAAGGCTTTTCCTACGGACTGCAACATCTCCCGCGGAGTTTGTTCCATTTTTTTGTCCCCGTCAATGATACTTGCCAATACACCCCTGGCCTGGCCGGGAGAAACCAGTGTCCACCGCTTGTCCCCTATGAGTTCATCGAATAAGACGTTGTTCATCTGCCTGACCACATCTTCAGGCACGGGTTCGGTCAGAAACGAAGTGCCGGTTATGGGATTTTCAACAAGGCTCGGCCCCGGCCCTTCGGTCATTGCGGCGCGAAAGCCCATGACCACGACTTTTTTTATTTCCTGGTGAAAACGGGGCGGATACGCGGTGGGTTTTGTGTCTTTATGGCAGCCCCAAACCAAGAGGATCCATAATAACACGAGGAGCCATAATCGTTGGCGTCCAGGCTTTCGGAACGTTTTTTCAAACATGGGAGCCTCATGCAGTTTCATACACTGTTCAGGGATAAATCGAGATGCTAAAGAAGCCCCTTTGTAGAGGGCAGCTTCCCCTTTATTCGACTTTCCAATCGGGTGGCCCGGTCCAAAGCTTTTCCAAATGCTTTGAAGATAGCCTCAGCAATGTGGTGAGGTTCCTCCCCGGAAAGGAGATCGATATGCAATGTGATTCCGGCGTTAAACGCCAGCGCCCGAAAAAATTCTTTGATCAGACCCAGATCGAAGGATCCGGTGGTATTCTTTTTGAAATCAACCCGATAGACAAGAAATGGCCGGTTGGAGATGTCCAGGACGACCCGAGCCAATGTTTCATCCATGGGAACTGTCGCTTCCCCATAACGGCTTATCCCCTCTTTTTTACCCAGTGCCTGTTTGAGGGCCAACCCCAGGCAAATTCCCAAATCCTCAACCGTGTGGTGGTCGTCAATCTCTGTATCACCGCAGCCCTTTAACACCAGCTGCATAAACCCGTGGGCCGCCATTAAATTCAGCATGTGGTCTATGAAAGGAATCCCGGTATCTATCGTGGACGAGTCCGCGCTGTCGAGATCGAGGCTCAGGAAAATTTCAGTTTCTCTGGTCTTTCGCTCTATGTTTGCTGTTCTTGCCGCCATGCCATGGTTCCCGTCAACAGTAATGGTGGAGATGAGGGGATTCGAACCCCTGGCCTGTACGTTGCGAACGTACCGCTCTCCCAACTGAGCTACACCCCCACGTGAAAAGGAAAAAAGCTACCTGTCTTGTTCGGTGGATCTACGCCGGATTCGCCATAGAATCCCGTATTATAAACACCTGGAGCAGAAAATCAATATTTTTTTCGCGTTTTCGTTTAATTCATTTGACATCCGTTACGGTTATGATAAAAAAGAGGCGCTATTGCCCCCGTAGCTCAGGTGGATAGAGCACCAGATTCCTAATCTGGGTGTCGTGCGTTCGAGTCGCGCCGGGGGCACCAGTGATAACAATCGGTTAGGGCGTTTTGTCCAAAGCGCTCTTTTCGTTTAGAGCTTGGATTTACCACCTATTTACCACTTTTTTTGATTTTAATAACGATATTCACCCACAAACAAAAAACCGGCCATCTCTGAAACCGGCCTGATTTGGCCCATGTTGTCGTATGCCCTGCCAACCTAGCGCCTCACCTCGTCCCTTTGGTGAGGTCTGTTCCTGGAAACTACCCTGTTAATTTAGCAAACTAAAGTTCCGAAAGGAGCTGTAGGCAAGGGGCTAATTGACATAATGGTTATATTTTTGGCCGGGGCAAATCCCGGATATTAAAGTTGATGGTCTCGTAAAAAGTCACGAATTTTTCTATGGATGGCGTTGTAAAAGGTTCTATATACAAGGCGTAGTG
>JAFCZI010000315.1 GCA_019314425.1 Deltaproteobacteria bacterium
CTATCAAACCTAAGTCCTTGAAAGATCTGCTACAGCCTTGAGCACTGTATCAAACAGCTCCTGGGTGTCCTCCTTTTCCAGGCAGGAAAAGGCCACGCGAAGGTCGGTTTTGCCCAGGGCGATCAACCCCACCCCGTATTGATCTAACAGATGGACCCGGAGGGATTCCGCATCAACGGTCTTCAGTTTCAGACACATGAAATAGCCGGAATTAAAGGGATACACATCCCAGGCATCGTTGTATTTCGGGTTGGCAACCACACGTTTGACTTCCTGGGCCCGTGCCTTCATGATCTGAAATTTCGCTTCTTTCTCCGACAAATAGCCCTCCGATTCCAGTGATTTCAGGACCAGTTCCTGGCTCAAGTGCGACGCGTTGGATATGGACCCCCTGACCGCACCTGCGGTTTTCCGCTCCAGCGCGTCGTAAAAGGGTCTCGATTCCTCTTTGACGGGACAACCGTAAGTCACAAAGCCGACCCGCAGCCCCCACGCAAAGTTTTCTTTGGTGGCCCCGTCCAGTTTGACGGCCAGGAGATTGGGATCACGGTCCAGAAGTTTGGTGAAAATGGATTCCTTCATGACCTCTTCTTCATAAAAAAGACCGAAATAGGCATCATCCGTAAAGGCCACCACATGGGTTCCGCCTTTGGCAATGTTACCCAGAATATCGGCAATCCCGTCCGCCTCCCGGGGTGAAATCGTATATCCGGTGGGATTGTTCGGAAAATTGAGCAGTACAATGATTTTATCCCGCTCCCCGGCCTCTTTTTCAACACAGGTTTTAAAGGCGTTCATGTTGAAACCGCCCTGTGGGTCGAAAAAGGTATAATTTTTAATGACGGCACCTTTCCTGACGCCAAAAATCAGGTTGTAATTGCCCCACATTTTGTCGGGCAGGATAATGACGTCACCCGGGTCCACCCACATGTCCGACACCACGCTCAAGGCATGGGTGATGGCGTTGCAGGTTACCGGCAGACTGATGTCCTTGCCCGTCAATGAAGGATTTTTTCGATATATTTCTTCTTTCCAGACCTCGCGAAGGGGCATAATGCCGAAAGAGGGCGCGTAGGTCAGCGCTTCTCTGGGGGAAATGCCTTTGAGCATGGCCATGATGGAAGGGAGGTACATGGTATCTCCTTTTTCCGTGGCCATCCCGATGGTGGCGTTGAATTTATGGGCCTTTTCCTTGGCCTCAGCGCTCTGTGAAAGGATGCCTTTGGGGAAAAACAGGTTCTTGCCCACGTTGCTCAGCATGTCATATACGTGAGTATTTCCGTTCTGAATGATTCCGTTGAGTTCTTCCGCGAGGGGGTTCATCTCCATTTTTTTACTCCTGGTTGTTCTGAATTTTTCCAAAAGGTTTCAAATTATTTCGATCTATTCCTATCCGTTGATTTCCGTCTCTGTCAAGCAAAATTGATGGTCCCTTCGGGACTTGTGGTCTGCCGTTTGAGTCACTCCTGCGCGATATCCACCGTAATTCGCTGCCTTATTAGACGATCTCCCTTGTAGATTGCCAGATCGATGCTGTTCTTTCCTGCCGGAAGTGGGCCCGGATAGAGCCCCCCCGTCCTTCCTTATCGAGAATTTCCTCCCGCATTGGGGCAAAGGCGACCAGTTTGAGGGGAAAGACTTCCCTGCTGAACGTACTGCCCGCCGGAATAATGGCCGGTGGAATCGATTTCTTGATGGATGCGGGGTCAATGTTCGGGAAAACCATCTTGCCATAGGATTTTCCATTTACAAGATACCGTGTCTGGTTCCAGTCAATTTTCAGGCTCTGGCCTGTCTTATTGTCAATAAAAAGCCTGAATGACACGAACTGTTCCTTATCCCGTTTAAGGGGTGTCAGTCGAGTGGTGAAGTCAGTATTTTGAACCTGTTGTGCAGGGGGGCTGCTGATCCATGTTTTTGCCGGTACGCAGGCAGCCAGAAACAACACCAGTAAAACAACACTTCCAAATCTCATTTTTTTATCCTCCATTCATTTTCTTTGTCCTTGGTTTTTTCTTCCTTTCCCACCAACGGTTCGACGAGCCTGACCGGGGTTTCAAGGGTCCTTTTCAGTATTCCCCACACGCCCGGTCCGATCTCCGAAAAGGGAAGGATGCGGACTTTCGGGTCTTTCAAGGGGCCGTCAACTTTGACGGGAACGGAAATCAGTGTCCCGCCCAGAATGTACCCCACCACCGGAATAAACCTGATTAAGCGATCCGTCAGGGTAAACGGGGACGCGAGCATGGTGAGGTCGATATGTTCATTCAGGAGATCCATATCCCCATGGAAAACAAGGTTCATGGCGGGGCTGTTCATAAGACCCTCTTGCATGTGAATTTTGCCATTCTTCAGGTTCGCTTTAATCTGTACCAGATCATAAGGGAATCCCTCTTTTTCAAGGGTGGGAAGCTTGCCCTTAAAGATATCCGTGATGCTTAAAACCGATATCACCTGTGCCAGTGTCGGGTCCTGTTTAACCCGGCCATCGGCGGAAGCAAAAACAATAGGACCCTCAAGCCTTTCGAAAAGATTATCCCAATTGCCCTCTCCTTTGATTACCCCCTCCAGATCAAACGTACCCTCGGCGCTGACCCGTTTTTGGGTGAGACAGGTTATACATTGGTTCAGATCACGTTTCTCAGCCTTCAATCGAAAATCGATCTCAACGCCGTCTTCCTTGACATGTAAAATCCCCGGCGAGGCGATACCGCACAGCATGGCATTTTCTACGGCAACCCGGATGCCTTCGGGGTCTACAGTGATTTTCCCTTGAAAAGGCTGCCAGGTGTACCCACCGATCTTCAAACTATCCCACATTAAATGGGCTGTCCCCCGAACGGGGAAACGCCAGGGGTCTTTATCAGATTTTTTCAGGAGTGCCAGGATTTTGTCAAGGTTAACGTTTTCAGTGGAAATATCCACATCAAATCCAGGGTTTTC
>JAFCZI010000316.1 GCA_019314425.1 Deltaproteobacteria bacterium
CTGGGGTGATCTTCCTTGACCTTAACGAAAATCCTAGTTTTCGTTCAGACACTAAATAGGGACATTTTTTCAGACTGAAACAGTTCCGATTTCAGACGCTTCATTTCATCATCAACTCGCTGTTTTTCCTTTTCTTTCGTCAGGTCCCGTGCGACACCCACCATGGCAATGGGCCTGTCCTGTTCATCGTCCATGTCCATCCCCATCTTCCGGACAGACACACAGGTCTGCCCCTACCCACCCAATTTTTCGATGCGCAATATCCCAGTAGGGGCGGACCTGCGTGTCCGCCCTTATTTCCTTTTAAAAACCCATTTGTCGAGCATCTCGAAAACCAACTCCCTTTTGATCGGTTTCGTAATATAGTCATCCATCCCTGACGCGAGACATATCTCCCTGTCGCCCTTCATTGCGTGGGCGGTCATGGCGATGATAGGCAAGTGGTGAACCGTAAGTTCCGGGCTGTGAGATTCCCACTCTCGAATGGCCTTTGTTGCTTCCAGTCCATCCATCTCCGGCATCTGGATATCCATGAAAATCAGATCAAAGTCAGCGGAAGAGGTGGTGTATGTCTCAACGGCCTCTCTTCCGTTGTTGGCCACCGTCACCTGGTACCCGACCTTGGCCAGCATTAGCTTTGCCAGTTTCTGGTTAACCGGGTTGTCTTCCGCCAGGAGGATACGCACAGAATGCTTCAACTCCTCCCTGACTGAAAACTGCGTCGCTATGGGAGAGTGAGAGACCGCAGGCCTGGTTTGAAGTTTCCTGCCCTTGGTTCCAATGATCCTTTCCATCATCCTGAACAGCTTTTCCCGCCGGATCGGTTTGCTCAGGAATCCGTCAAAGCCTGACGCTTCACATGTCTTGGCATCCCCCGCCATCAAAGAAGATAGCGCAATCAAAGGAAGATTTCGGATTGATGATTTGGAGCTGCGGATTTTCTCCGCGACATCATGTCCGCTCAGTCCCGGCATCTGGATATCCAAAATGCAGAGGTCGAAGGAATCCTCGCCATCAAGAGCCTGTTCTAATGTCGGAACAGCATCCTCTCCACCTGACAGAGAAACCACATGCACACCCACCGATTCCAGAACATGTGTCAGGATGTCCAGGTTCGCCCGGTTGTCGTCAACAATCAGAACCTTCTTGCCGAAAAGGGCTACTGGGGTGAATCTTTCAACCTCTTTTGATTCAGTCTTCTTTTTAACCCATGCGGTAAAGTGGAAGACGCTTCCCGGGGGCGGGTTGAGCAGTGGGTCGACGATTTCTGCCGCCGGGCTTTCCGCCCACACGTCTCCTTCAAAAAGAGTTGCTATTTTTTTGCAAATGGACAGACCCAGACCCGTCCCCCCGTATTTCCGGGTGGTGGAGCCGTCGGCCTGCCGAAAAGGCTCAAAGATAGAAACCAACTTCTTTTCCGAAATACCGATGCCGGTGTCTCTGATTTTCGCATGGACCTTTATCCGGGTCTCCGTTTCATCTTCGACATCCAGGGAAAGCGCTATTTCGCCGGCCTCGGTAAACTTGGCGGCATTTCCCATCAGGTTGGTCAGGACCTGCCTGAACCGCCCGGGATCTCCGCTCACCAGCGAGGGAAGGTTGCCGCCGATATGGCATAAGATTTCGATGGGCTTCACGTCGATCTTGGACTGGGTCTGTTCACAAACATCGTAGGCAATCAGTTCGGGATCAAAGTCAATCTCTTCAAAGTCGAGCTGTCCGGCCTCGACCTTGGAGAAATCGAGGATATCGTTTATGAGAGAAAGCAGCGATTCACCACTTCTTTTGATGGTGGTTGCATAGTCAACCTGGTCTTCACTCAAATGGGTATCCAGCAGCATCTCTGAAAAACCCAAGACCGCATTCATGGGGGTCCTGATCTCATGGCTCATGTTGGCCAGGAATTCTGATTTGGACTTGTTGGCCACCTCGGCCTTCTCTTTTTCCCGGAACAGGTCTCTGGTTCTTTCCGCCACCTTTTTTTCAAGATTTCTGCTGTGGTCCTCAATTTCTTCGATTGATTTTTTCAGGTTCGCGGCCATTTTGTCGAATGCCCTTGACAGGTCTCCGATCTCATTTCTTAAACGGGTGCCCACTTTATAATCCAGGTTCCCTTTCATAATCTCTTCAGCGCCGCGTTGAAGCTTTATGATCGGCCTTGTTATGGACTTCGCCAAAAGCAGGGATGCGATTATGCCGGAAAAAAGAAGCGCACCAAGAATCAGGAACAGCGGGGGAATCAGGCTGGCAACCGGCGCAAATGCCTCTTTAGCACCCATTTCAGCCAACAGGCACCACCCCGTCTCCGGTATGTGTACATGAATACCGAGGACATCCGAACCCAGATAGTTTTTACACCGTAACGCCTTATGTTCGTGTTTCTCTGTAGCGAAACGGGCCATATCTTCAAAACAGGCCTTCGTATTTTCCGTGTCAACTTTCTGTTTCAGGAATGTGTCTTCGGCAAACCTTGAGGGTGTTATCATATAACCGTTCTTGTTTATCAGATATATTTCCCCGGTTTCTCCGAGGCCGGTTCGGTCGGTTACGATCTTATCCAAGGCCTCCATCGAAACCCTTATCACGACCACGCCTAAAAGATCGGTATCGTTTTCATGAAAAACGGGTGCCGAAAAGGCAATGCTTCGCATGTTCTTACACGAAGAGCGATAAGCATCCTTTATGTAAACGGCCTGTTTCCCTGCCAAAAAATAGCCGTCATTGTTTTTATTCTCTCCGATCTCAATCTTCCGGCTCGAAGCAACGACTATCCCTTCCTTGTTCAGAACAAGAACCGCGTAGGTATATCGGCTAATCCTGGCAGTGCGTATCAACCTTTCTTGAACATCGTTAGACCGCCAGGCATAGTCCTCATCACCTTTATTTGCCGTCAGCAGTTTCCGGATAACGGTGCTCCCCGATAATTGCGTTAT
>JAFCZI010000317.1 GCA_019314425.1 Deltaproteobacteria bacterium
GTGATAAGGTGCTCAGTTTATTGATGGCAAAAACGTATCAAGCGTGTAACCGTATCAGAAAAAGCGCGTTTGCTCAATGGAATTTAATCAATGATCGGCATTTCCCCCTTTCTTTCTTGACCGGTATTTGTGATGACCCTATACTCCTGATTGAAAATGGACGAAATTTAAGTTAAACGGTGTGAAATTAATACGAAATGGACAAAAATAGCTTTAAGCGAAATCCATATGTTAGACGCTTGAAAGATGTGGGCTATGATGACATCGGTCAAGTGGGGGGGAAGAGCGCTTCATTAGGTGAAATGCTGAGTGGCCTCTCAAGTTCGGGGGTGCGTGTGCCGGATGGATTTTCAACAACAGTTGATGCATATGGTTGTTTTATAAAAGAAAATGATCTGGAAGAAAGCATTGACGCAATCCTGCGGCAATACCGGGGAAAACAGCTGAAGCTGCGGCAGGCGGGAAAAGGTATTCGAGATCTGATGCTTAAAAGCGTCTTTCCGGAAAAAGTGGCAGCTGCCATCAGAAGCGCATTCCAACACCTTTCTGCTCAGTATGGAGCGGATTCCCTGGCTGTGGCGGTACGGAGCAGCGCGACGTCTGAGGACCAACCGGGCGCCAGCTTTGCGGGGATGCTGGATACCTATTTGAATGTACAGGGCGAAACCGACCTGCTTTCGGCCTGCCGGCGTTGTTTTGCCTCCCTGTTTACCGACAGAGCCATTCGATATCGGGAAAGAATGGGCATAGACGATATGAATTCTTCCCTCTGCGTGGCCGTTCAGCGCATGATCCGTTCAGAGAAAGCGGGGGTCATGTTCAGCATCGACAAGGAAACGGGGTTTCCCGATATGGTTATGATGACCGCTTCCTGGGGGCTGGGGGAAAGCGATGTGGCCGGTGAGACCGTTCCCGATGAATACCGTGTCTACAAACTTTTTCTCGGGGGGCAGGGCGGCAACCCGATTGTGGAAAAGCATTTCGGTGTTAAACAAAAAAAATATGTTTTCAAAGCGGGCGGTGGGATTGAGGCGAAGCCCACAACCCATGAAGAGCGGCACACCCCGGTATTGAGTGACGATGAAATTTTGAAACTGGGCCGATGGGCGGTGTTGATCGAGGATTACTACGGTCGGCCCATGGATATGGAATGGGCCGGAGATGGTGATTCGGGTGCGCTTTTCATGACTCAGGCAAGACCCATTACAGACAGTTTCAAGCGGGATGCGGGGCTTTCTTTCTGCCGGTTGGAAGAGCGCGGCCGAAAAATCTTGACGGGGGTCAGTATTGGTGAAGGCATTGCCAGGGGAAAGGTGTTTCTCATCAGGAATTTCCAGGAGATTGACCGGTTGACGGATGACACCATCCTGGTATCGGAGCAGGCCAATACCGCCTGGGTGGGGGATTTGCAGGAAAAGAAGGTCAAAGCGCTGGTAACCGATTTCGGGAGTCGAAATTCCCACGCGGCGCTCATTTGCAGGGAACTTGGAATTCCGGGTGTCGTGGGAACCCTCACCGCTACCGAAGATCTGGTCCATGGTCAGGAGGTGACGGTTCAGTCCATCGAAGGGGACCACGGCTTTGTTTATGAGGGCGCGGTGGAATACGCCGAAGAAACCTATCACCTTCGGGATGTGCCTTACACGGATCTGAACGTGATGATCAACATCGCCGGTGATGCTGCGGCATTCCAGTGGTGGCGGCTGCCATGCCGGGGTGTTGGGCTGGTGAGGATGGATTATATTTATCAAAATGTGATCAAAATTCACCCATTGGCGGCGATTCATTCGGACAAACAGCTCAACCGGAACGAAAAATATCGGGTCGAAGCGTTGACCCGGGGATATGAAACCCCAAGGGACTATTTTGTAGATCGGCTGACCGCTTGTCTGGCGAAGATTGCTGCCTCCCGGCTTCCCGACCCCGTGGTGGTGCGACCCACCAATTTTGAGTCTCAGGAGTATCGTGAACTGATCGGGGGCGTGCAGTTTGAAAAAGCGATGGATTCGGTTGGCCCTGACCTGCGAGGGGCGTGCCGATACTTGAGCGAACCCTATGGTGAGGCGTTTTCCCTGGAATGCGAGGCCTTTCGGCGCGTGCGTCAAGAACACGGGTTCAACAACCTCCATCTGATGATCCCCTATTGCGAGCATCCGGCGCAAGCCCGGGCGGTTCTGGGATTTCTGGAAGCGGAAGGATTGAAGCGGGGGAATGACGGATTTCAAGTTTACTTGTGCTGTGATTATGCCGCCAACTGGCTGTTTGCGCAGGATTTCGCAGGTTTGTTCGATGGGTTTTCCCTGGATGTGAGAAAATTGCAGCGGTGGGTGCGGTCGACAGGCGCCGGGGCCGGGGAAGCGGGGAAAACCATGGAAAAGGCCCTTGAAAAAATGCTGGAAGCCTGCCATGACGCCGGGGGGACGGTTACGGTGCGGGGGCGGTTGCTGGCTCATGCCTCGGCGCTGGTGTCGCTTCTGGTGGCGGTGGGCGTGGACGCGGTCTCCGTCAACCCGGAAGCCATCCCCCGGGTAATGAAGTGGATTGTAGATGCGGAGAAATAGCTGGGAATATAATCCCATCGCTCCCCCCCCTCCAAAAAAGTGTAGTATCCCAAATCGGCACAAAGCCATCTATCAGCCTGAATGCACTCATTCTTTTAACCTCAATGCCCCAAAATGGCATATCGCGCACCCCATCTTCCCTTGTACTCACGCATTAATCCTATGCTGTTTTTGTCAATATAACAGCCTTATATCACATATGTTTTTTGATTGAAATTGATGAAATCATCGCTTTGGCACGATAGGGTGAAATACAAAAAAGTTACACCAATCAGGCTTCCGACGGCAAGTCCTCGATTGTGTTGTTATCAAACATATTTCTCACTATCCCCAATCCTTTTCGACAAGCATTTCTCAGCTTACC
>JAFCZI010000318.1 GCA_019314425.1 Deltaproteobacteria bacterium
ATATGGGACTTTTTACAGCGCCATCTGCAGATGGATTTGGGACTTTTTACGAGTACATCAAGCTTTATCAGCCCTCAAAATTATGGACATGGGATTATGACAAAAAAGACAAAAAAAGGGAAAATAACGATCAACAGGGAACGATGCAAAGGGTGTTATATGTGTGTCGAAACCTGTCCGAACGATATGATCGAAGTAGACGAACCCCCGAATAAGAAAGGATACTCGCCTGCTCGATTCAAGGAAAACGTATCAGAAGGCGAAAAAGGATGTATCGCGTGCGCACAATGCGCCACTGTCTGTCCTGAAGTAGCGATTGAGGTGTATCGTGCCCAGTGAGAAAATGTTAATGAATGGTTCCCACGTCATTGCGGAAGCGGCTGTCCGTGCCGGCTGCCGCTACTACTTCGGTTATCCCATCACACCCCAGAACGAATTGCCCGAATATCTTTCCGCCAGGATGCCCGAAGTCGGGGGCACTTTCATCCAGGGTGAGAGCGAAATAGCATCCATCAATATGGTTCTGGGCGCCTCCGTCGCCGGCGGACGGGTCATGACCAGTTCGTCATCGCCCGGTGTTTCTCTGAAACAGGAAAGCATCAGCTACATGGCTGGCATGGAACTGCCGGGGGTCATTATCAACATGATGCGGGGCGGCCCGGGTCTGGGCAACATTGCACCATCCGCCGCTGACTATTTTCAAGCCACCCGTGGCGGAGCCCATGGCGACTACCGCACCCCGGTGCTGGCGCCGGGAGGATCTCAGGAGCTGGCGGATTTGACATTCGTTGCCTTTGACATCGCGGATAATTACCGAACGCCGGTCATGCTGCTGGGAGACGGATTGATGGGGCAGATCATGGAACCGGTGATCTTTCCCGATTTTATTGAACTTGACGACCTTCCCAAAAAGGACTGGATACTGGACGGATGCAAAGGTCGCGATCCCCGGGCGCTTTTCTCCATGCTCCTGGGGCAGGATGGTCAACTCTACAAACACAACCTGCACTTGCAGGAAAAATATGATCAAATCACCGCCAACGAATTGAGATGGGAAACCAAAACCCAAGACGAAGATGACATGATCATCGTAGCTTACGGAACAGCCGCCAGGATTGCCGAAAGTGCCATCGAAGAACTGAGGGCCGAAGGCCTGAACGTGGGCCTGTTCCGGCCCATCACCCTGTGGCCCTACCCCATGGCGGCCTTGCGGGAATTGGCCTCAAAAGTGTCTAAAATGGCGGTGTTCGAGCTGTGCATGGGTCAAATGGTGGAAGACGTGGTGCTCTCCGTGGGCGACCGCGCCGAGATACATTTTTACGGCCTTCCCGGCGGCATCATCCCGACCCCAGCGGACGTGGCCGATTTCCTGCGATCCGCTTCCCGCGGCGACGGAAAAGTAGGCAGGAGGATAGACGTATGAGTGCGGAAGTAGCATATAAAAAGATTTTTGGCTTTCCGGAATCCCTGAAAGATAACCCGACCCATTACTGTCCCGGTTGTGGACATTCCATTGCTCATCGCCTGGTGGCGGAATGTCTGGACGAAATGAACCTCCGGGAAAAAACCATCGGGGTTCCCCCCGTGGGTTGTGCGGTTCTGGCCTACAACTATTTTAACTTTGACATGGTTGAAGCCCCCCATGGCCGTGCTCTGGCGGTGGCCACGGGCATCAAGCGGGTTCACCCGGATAAATTCGTACTGACCTATCAGGGCGACGGAGATCTAGCGGCCATCGGCACCGCAGAGACCATCCATGCGGCAAACAGGGGTGAACGGATCTCTTCGATTTTCATCAATAACGCCATTTACGGCATGACCGGCGGTCAGATGGCCCCCACCACCACACTAGGGCAGAACGCCACCACCGCGCCCGGGGGCAGGGATCAGCGACTCCACGGCAACCCCATCGACATTTCACGGATGCTGGCTGTAAGTGACGGCGTTATCTATGTGGAACGTTGCGCACTGACCACAATCAAGCAAATCAAGCGGGCTAAGAAAGCCATCAAGAAGTCATTCCAATGCCAGTTGGATGACATGGGATTCTCTCTGGTTGAACTGCTGTCGCCATGCCCCACCAACTGGAAATTGTCACCCAAGGATGCCTGGAAATGGGTCAATGAGGAGATGGTAAAAACCTACCCCTTGGGTGTGATCAAAGATATCACCGGCTACGAGGATAAAAAATGATTACCCGGACGACTTTTGCAGGTTTTGGCGGCCAGGGAGTTTTGCTCATGGGGTACGTTCTCTCCCACGGGGCAATGCATAAGGGTCTCAACATCACCTATTTTCCATCTTACGGCGCGGAGATGCGCGGCGGCACCGCCAACTGCTCGGTGACCGTTTCAGACAAAAAAATCGCCTCCCCCGTGGCGTCCAACCCGGATGTGCTGGTTGCCATGAACGGCCCTTCCCTGAGCAAATTTGAGCCCACCATCATTAAGGGTGGCCTCATCTTTCTGAACGCTTCCCTGATTTCGGAAACCCCGTCCCAAACGGATGTGGAGTATATTCAAGTGCCCATCGTGGAACTGGCCAAAGAAGTGGGCAACGCCCGTGGCGGGAACATGGTCATGATCGGAACGGTTTGCGCCAAAACAGGTCTTCTGTCCCTGGAAGAGACCATCAAGGGAATGCAGGCGGCCATGAAAGGGAAGGATAAATTTTTTGAGGGCAATCGGAAAGCCATCGAACGTGGATTTACTTTCGCGAAAAACGGCAAATAATCAACGCTGATGTTTGCTTTTTATATTGCTAAAAGCGCCTTCACTCTTTTTTGAATAAATTTCTCCGTCGTCTTCAATCGGGTGCAATACAAAAAAGTTACACCAATCAGGCTTCCGACGGCAAGTCCTCGATTGTGTTGTTATCAAACATATTTCTCACTATCCCCAATCCTTTTCGACAAGCATTTCTC
>JAFCZI010000319.1 GCA_019314425.1 Deltaproteobacteria bacterium
CGTTTCGTGGAGGGCAAAGGTGATGATGGCAAAATCAAAGGTCTCGCTCTCGAAATCGGTGGCCATTGCATCCCTCAACAAGCAGTCCGGCGCATTCCCCCCCCGTTTCGCCATCTTTAACATGGGTTCCGAGAGATCGATACCGACGCCATGAAATCCGTATTTTTTTAACAGGCGCAGTTGACTACCCGTGCCGCAGCAAACATCGATAATTCGCTCCGGGTTTAACTCAGCGACAATTTTCAGTACCCGACGACGTATATTCCGAAGAAACGGGAATAGCAGAATATCATAAACAGGCGCTATAAAAGAGTATTCGTTCAAAATTGATGCACTCGTAAAAAGTCAAAAATCCATCTATAGATGGCATTGTAAAAGGTTCCATATACAAGGCGTAGTGGTTTTTCAGGATCGTAGGCATACAGGTAGCATGTTGAGATTCTGAAAAATCACTGCAACGCAGTAGATGGGTCTTTTTACGGCGCCATCAAAATTAAACACCTTTATCTTTATCGACATTGCAGGCCAATCGGTACATTGCCTTCGATATTCCTGACCCCATCCGAGAGGTGCTGCGAAATCATATCCTCGGCGCTGCCCCCATCCTTTCTCCGCTTGAAGACGCATAAACCCTATCCTTTTTTCTTGACGTAGTACACTCAATTTTCTATCCTCGATCAACAAAATGATTGACCATGAAACCGACAAGTTAGCGATGCCCTTAACCCATTTGCGCCATCTGATGATTTTCCATGACCACCAAACGTTTTCTGATTCTCGTACCCACCATTATCATTGTTTTTCTACTCCAGTCCTACCTGTGGGTCCCCACCTATGAGGAGCAGACCAAGGGAAACCCCAATCGCCTCCATGAATATGTGACCGCATCCCTGGGAGACGCCACCCTGCTGAACCCGATCCTTTCAGCCAATACCAGCAGCAGTCAGATTGAGTCTCTGGTGTTTGAGAGCTTGCTGGATTACGATGAAGAACTCCGGTTCCGGGGCCGATTGGCGACTTCATGGGAGATTTTCGAGGAAGCCTATTTCCAAGTGAACCCACATGCGAAAATATCGGGTAAGGAAGCGCCGAACGCCCCGGCACTGGCCCGTTTGTTGGAATCTGCGAAAAAAAACAGCGGGGTTTATCCGCCGAACGTCAGGGAATCCCTGGATCGCATTGAATCCATCATCCCACTGCCCCCCGGGATTTCGGTGGTCACCAGGACACTGAAAACTGCAGAAACCGAACAAAAAGCGGATACCGTAAAAATTCGGGTCAACGCCCCCGCCCGTATCAAGCTGGTTCTTTCGGAAGTGGATCAGGATCTTTTTAAACATCTTTCCGTCATCCTCGGCGGTGATTATTTTTCCACCTTCAACCCCACGCAATATCTGGCAGCCGAATCTCCGGTGGATGAAAAGATTCTGTCAACGTGGGCCAAAGAGATTCTGCCCGCAACGGAACACAACCCCGTGCTGGTTTTCCACCTTCGCCCCCATGTAAAATTCCATGATGGGCACGCATTTGACGCCAATGATGTGCGATTTACCTATGAAGCTATTATGAATCCCAAAAATCTTTCCCCACGGGTTTCCGACTACGAACCCGTAAAATCGGTGGAAGTGCTGGGGCCTTTGAAAATTAAAGTTGTTTATAAAAGGCTCTATTCTCCCGCCATAGGAACCTGGGGCATGGGCATTCTGCCTGAACATCTGCTGAATGCCGAGGCGCTCAAAAAGGAGGCCCTGGCGCTCGGTAAAGACCCCGAGACCTTTTCCATTCGCCAAAGCCGCTTCAACCGGAAACCCATGGGTTGCGGCCCATTCACCTTTGACGAATGGAAATCGGACCAGTTTATCAGCCTCAACGCGTTTGAGGATTATTGGGAAGGCATCCCCAACTACAAACGATATGTGATGCGCATTATCCCCGACCTCCTGACCCAGGAGATGGAATTCTATGCCGGAACCCTTGATGCGTATAATGTGCAGCCCCACCAAGTCAAACGCCTGAAAGAGGACCCTCGGTTTCAAAGCTTTTCAGGGATTTCCTTTGGTTATTCCTATATTGGCTACAACATGCGCAGACCTCCCTTTGACGATGTGAGGGTGCGAAAGGCCCTGGGGATGGCCATTGATGTGACCAAGATTATCGATTATGTACTTTACGGGCAGGGTGAGGACATTACCGGTCCTTTTGTGAAGCAGACCGACTACTATAACCACAAGATTCCGCCGCTCCCATACGATCCGGAAGGGGCACTGAAACTGCTTCAGGAGGCCGGTTACCAACGAAACAAGGCGGGCTGGCTGGAAAAGGATGGAAGACCGTTTCAATTCACCCTGATCAGCAACAGCGGAAATGACATTCGAAAGGCCATACTGGCCATCGCCCAGGACGCATGGAAGCAGATCGGCATTCATGTGCAGACGGACTTGCTGGAATGGTCAGTATTCATACAGGAACGTGTGGACAAGCGGGACTTTGACGCCCTGGTGCTCGGTTGGGTTATGGGCATCGATCCGGATCTTTATCAGATCTGGCATTCCAGTCAGACCCATCCTTACCAACTGAACTTTGTGGGTTTCAAGAACAGAAAGGCCGATGATTTGATCATCAAAATCCGCAGGGAATATGACCACGAAAAACAGGTAGACTATTGCCATGAACTTCACAAAATCATCGCCCGGGAACAACCCTATACGTTTTTGTATGTGGGCAAATGGACGGCTGTTCTGGACAGACGCGTCGTAATCAAAGATGTTGATGAGGACGGGGGCATGCTCTACAAGAAGATCAAGCCCACGAAAACGGGCTCCTACACTTTCCATTTCAACAAATGGATGAAGGTCCCGAATATGCCCCAGTTGTCCACGGAGGGCTGGTAGGCTTTTGCAATCACCCAGG
>JAFCZI010000320.1 GCA_019314425.1 Deltaproteobacteria bacterium
TGTTGTGGGGACAACACATCACGGAGCTTATTATGAGTTATGTATGTTCAACTGGCAAAGCCGTTGAACTCTGACCACCCCCCGAGGGGGTGGTTTTCTACAACGAAATAAATGTAGATGACGCGGGCAGGTTAACAAGGCAAAAAGCGCGGGTCAAGGATTTATAAACAGCCTGGGGTACCGGGCCGGATGGTTTCACTACAGGAAAGCGAAAAAACATGACCCATCGTTACAACAATATTCTCGATAAAATTGGTAAAACCCCCCTGGTTCCCATAACCCGGCTCAGTTCCGACTCAGGCGTTGAAATCCTGGCCAAACTAGAGAGTTTTAACCCCGGCGGGTCCATCAAGGACCGGCCAGCCTTGAAAATGATCGAAGTGGCTGAAGAATCAGGGGCGTTGAGAAAAGGCAAGACCATTTTAGAAGCGACCAGCGGCAACACGGGAATCGGTCTGGCCCTGGTGGCCGCCATCAAAGGGTACGACATTTTATTGACCATGTCCGAAGCCGTCAGTGAAGAGCGGGTCAAAATTCTTGCGGCCCTGGGGGCGGAAATAGAGTTCACCCCGGCGCATCTGGGAACCGATGGCGCCATTGAACATGTCTACAACCTGGCCCGTGAAAACCCTGAAAGATTCTGGCTGGCCGATCAATTCAACAACGACGCCAACTGGATGGCCCATTATGAGAGCACCGCCATGGAGATATGGGAGCAAACGGAGGGGCGGCTGGATGCTATTGTCATCACCATGGGCACCACCGGCACCCTGATGGGCATTTCCAGGCGGTTCAAGGAATTGGACCCTTCTGTTCAGATTATCGGCGTGGAACCCTATCTGGGGCACAAAATCCAGGGGCTCAAAAACATGAAAGAGTCCTACCAGCCGGGCATATTTGAAAAAGAGAGGGCCGATCAGATTATCAAGATTGAAGATGAAGAAGCGTTTGAAACCTCCCGAATGTTGGCCAGAAAAGAAGGGATTTTTGTCGGCATGAGTTCCGGCGCGGCCATGGCGGTGGCGTTGAAGGTGGCCCGTAAGATGGAACAGGGCCGTATTGTGGTGCTTCTGGCCGACGGCGGTGAGCGATATCTCAGTACACCCCTGTTCATGGCCCGAAAAAAATCCGGGCTTCGCGTGTACAACACCATGACCCGAAAAAAAGAGGATTTCGTTCCCGTTAAAGAGAATCATGTCACCCTTTATTCCTGTGGCCCCACCCTCTGCCAGGTCATTGATCTCGTGCAATGCCGACGTCTGCTTTTTTCCGATTTGATCAGCCGTTATATGACCTACAAAGGGTATGAGGTGACCCACATCATGAATGTGACGGATCTGGACGACCGCACCATTCTAGGCGCACAACGGGCCGGCGTTTCCTTGAAAGAGTTTACCGATATGTTTTACAATTCTTTCATGACAGACCTGGACAGCCTCAACATCACAAGAGCCTCCCAGTACCCTCGGCCCAGCGAACATGTGGACGATATGATCGCGCTGACCCAGACCCTTCTGGAAAAGGGGTACGCTTATGAAAAGCTACGGTCCATATATTTTGATATCTCCAGGTTCAAAGATTATGGGAAGCTTTCCAATGTTGATCTGGATAAAATCAGAATCGGTAAAACCGTTGACCTGGACCAATACGAAAAAGAAAACCCCAAGGATTTTACCCTGCTCAAAAGATCTACCCTCAGCGAATTGAAAACCGGCATTTTCTTTAAAACAAAATGGGGAAATATACGCCCGGGATGGCATCTTGAGTGCGCCGCCATTGCGCTGAAAACCCTGGGGCCCACCCATGACATCCACACCAGCGGCGTGGCCCTGGTGTTTCCCCACCACGAAAACGCCATCGCCATCAGCCAGGCCGCCACGGACAGGCCGCTTTCCAATTACTGGCTTCACAATGAACCGGTCATGTTCAATGGCGCCGATGCCTCCGACGATATCAATCTGACATTGAGAGATCTCCTGGCAGAAGGCGCTACGGGAAGGGAAATTCGATACTGGCTGCTCAGTCGTCACTATCGGAAACCGATCTTCTTTTCCCATGCCAAGCTTGCGGCTGTCAGAAACACCATTGCCCATCTTGACAAATTTGTTCAGAAAATATATTTCGCAAAATCGGCCTCTGCAAACCCTGACCTTGACCAGACCATTTATGCCCTTAAACAAGGTTTTGTGACGGCCATGGACGATGACTTCAATGTGGCCGCAGCCCTGGCCTCCCTTTTTCGTTTCACCCGCAACATCAATCAACGGATGGACCAAAGAGGTCTTTCGGCTTCAGACCGGGAAAAGATACTGGCGGCTCTCGGGCGAATTAATTCGGTCCTGGGAATTATGGACCTGAAACCGCCCGATGCCGTCCCCGAAGTGGAAGCGCTGGTTGAAAAAAGGGAAGTGGCGAGAAGCCAAAAAGACTGGTCTGCGGCTGACGAATTGAGAAAAGAAATCGAAAAGATGGGGATTGAGGTGATCGATACGCAGGATGGGCCGCGATGGCGGAGGATTGAGCCGCAGGGAAGAGGCTAAGCGCCACCTGAACAGCAGATATATCGATAGAAACTGAAAACCATGCCCATATACGAGTACGACCCGGTCGTACTTAAACAAAACCTGCAATAAATGCAAGCATGGTTTTGAATTTATTCAAAGAGTTAAAGATGATGGCCTCGTAAAAAGTCACGAATTGATCTACAGATGGCGTTGTAAAAAGTTTCGGATACAAGGCGTAGTGGTTTTTCAGAATCATAGGCATACATGTCGTATGTTGAGATTCTGAAAAATCACTGCAACGCAGTAGATGGGACTTTTTACGGCGCCATCAAAAATGAACCTCTTGGGAAATCACTACGTCTTGCATGCAGAGATTGTCAACCGGGCGTA
>JAFCZI010000321.1 GCA_019314425.1 Deltaproteobacteria bacterium
CGCAGGGGCATGGCGCGCCGTGTCCCTACTTTAAAATTGATGGTTTACCGTCGCCAGTATTCGGGCGCCAGCAGAACAATTACCGTATAAATCTCCAGACGCCCCAGGAGCATGCAGGACATCAGTACCCACTTTCCGGCTTCGGGAATTTCCAGGTAGTTCCGGGTGGGGCCGACCAGTCCAAAACCGGGACCGATGTTGCCGATGGACGCGGCCACGGATGACAAAGCGGACATGAAGTCAAGTCCGAGTGCCGCCATGATCAGGGAGCTTACAACAAAAAGACCCATGTACAGGAAAAAGAACCCCCATATACTGGCGAGGACCTCCGTGGAAACAGGCTTCCCCCCCAGTTTGACCGTGGTCACCGCGTGGGGATGAATAATGCGGAAGACCTGTTGATATCCCTGCTTCACCATCAATATGATCCGGACGGTTTTTATGCCGCCCCCCGTGGAGCCCGCCATGGCACCTAAAAACATGCACACCAGAAGAATCAGCTGAGACAAGTCGGGCCATCTTTCATAATCCGCAGATACAAACCCCGTTGTGGTGATGATGGAGCTGACCTGAAAGGCGGCAAACCGGAAGGCCTGGAAAAGGGAGTTATAAACATCGCCATAAATATCCAGGGTTACCAGCAGGATGAATACCCCCACGATGATCAGGAACACGCGGCATTCCGAGTCCTTGCCGAATATTTTCAGGTCGCCTTTGAGCAGTCGGTAGTGAAGGGAAAAATTGATGCCGGCCAAAAGCATGAAAATCACAATGACAAAATCAAAGTAAGCGCTGTTGAATTGGGCGATGCTGGCATTTTTTGTTGAAAAACCGCCTGTGGGCATGGTGCTGAAGGCATGGCATACAGCATCAAACAGACCCATGCCGCCCCCGAGAAGCAGCACCACCTGCAGCAGGGTGATCAGGAGATAAATTTTCCAGAGGGTTCTGGCGGTTTCAGAAATTCGGGGTTTGAGCTTGTCGACCACGGGGCTGGGGATCTCAGCCTTGTACAGCTGCATTCCGCCGATGCCGAGGAATGGCAGAATGGCGATGGAAAGAACAATAATGCCCATGCCGCCCAGCCACTGGGTCAGGCTTCTCCAAAGAAGAATCCCCTCGGGCAGGGACTCAATGTCCGCTATGACGCTGGCGCCCGTGGTGGTGAATCCTGAAATGGATTCAAAACAGGCATCGGTAAAACCGAGGGTGGCGCCGGAAAAGAGATAGGGCAGGGCACCGACCAATCCCGCCATGATCCATCCCAGCGTAACAATGGCCATCCCGTCCCGGTGACTGAGCTGCTTTTCCTTTTGATTTTTTGTAAAAGCAAAAAGAATAATTCCTAGAAAACAGGTGATGGCCATGGCCAGGAGAAAAGATTGCGTACAATTATCCCCAAACAGAAAAGACACGGCCAGCGGGGCTCCCATGGAAAGCCCCAGGAAGAATATCAAAATCCCTGTGAAACGCATGACGATTTGGAAGTTCATCAGAAATATTCCAGTTTTACGGTGAGCAGCTTTTCCAGTTTCGGGAGCACTTGTTGAAGGGCGAATATGATAAGCCGGTCTCCCGGTTTGATCACACTGTCGCCCCTTGGGATAATGATTTCGTTTTCACGGAAAATGGCGCCTACAATGGCCCCTTTCGGCATTTTTACCTCATGGAGGGGTTTGTTGACAATGTCCGATGTTTCCAATGCTTCGGCTTCAATGGCCTCGGCGTGCTCTCCTTTCAAGGGCGCCACCGATAGAATTTTACCCGGTCTGATATACTGCAGAATGGCCCGCACCGCCGCCAGTCTCGGGCTGACCACGGTATCGATGCCAATGGCGCTCATGAGCGGTAAATAGCTTAATTTGCTGACGCGTGTTACGGTTTTCCGGGCACCCAGCCCTTTTGCGAGAAGGGATATGAGGATATTGCTTTCTTCATCCCCGGTAAGGGTAACAACGAAATCCGCAGCCCCGATATTTTCCTCTTCCAGGAGTTCTTTGTCGGTTCCGTCCCCGTTGATGACCGTCACATGGGAAAGGCTGGCTGAAAGTGCGGCACATATGGTTCCATCTCTGTCAATAATTTTGGTGTTGCTGGTTTTTGACTTGTCCATTTCCCTGGCCAGGGCCTGACCTGTCTGACCGGCGCCGATGATGATGATCCGTCTCAAGCTTTTGTTCTTGATGCCAAAGAATTCAAGGGTTTCCTCCAGTTCCGCGTTTCTGGCAACCAGGTAAACCAGGTCGCCTGCCATAATGCTGTCGTCGCCGTGGGGGATGATCACCTGGTCAGGGAAATCAGGACGGGTTCGCACAATGGCGCCCACCAGAATTTTCCCTTCGGTTTTCGCGAATGAAAGGAGCTTCCGACCGGCAAAAGGAGAATCTTTTTCAACGGTAATGCCGATGAGCTTGACCCTCCCCCCCATAAAATCGATAACTTCGGAAGCGCCCGGGACCTCCATGAGCCTTTGAATCCTGTGCACCATTTCAATCTGGGGGTTGATTACATGGTCAATCCCCAGGTGATCTTTATCCAGCAAGGGCAATTCCTGCGTATATTCCTCATTCCTGAGCCTCGCGACTTTGATCAGGTGGGGGTTCAGGGTTTTTGCAATCAAACAGGAAATCAGATTGACCTCATCGCTGTTGGTGGCCGCCAACAGCATGTCGGCATCCTTGATCCCCGTATCCTTGAGGGTTTTAGGGCTGGTTCCTGAACCCAAAAGGGCTTGCACATCCAGGTTGTCCGCGACCCGCCGGATCTGTTCGGGGTTCTGGTCAATCAGGACAACATCCTGGTGTTCTTCCGAAAGTCGCTGGGCGATATGGAATCCCACTTCGCCCGCGCCCACAATGATCACCTTCAATGAAGAATCCTCCCGCTACCATCCCCCGCTACCATCCCCTTTCAGCCAGGATGTGCCGTATTTTCTCTTCCGCTTTTTTCTGCACCAGAACCATCTTCTTGGTATGGGCCTTCTTGATTTTCTCTGTGAGGATTTTCAGGTCCGCCGGTTTTTCAAGGAGATCCGTGGCCCCCAGCTTCATGGCCTCCACCCCTTTCTGCACTGTGGCATGGCCGGTGAGGAGAATGACTTGCAGATCCGGATTTTTTTTCTTGAGTTCCTTGAGGGTCTCAAGGCCATCCATTTCAGGCATCATGAGATCCAGAATGACGGCGTCATAGCTTTCTTCCTGAGCCTTTTTGAGCGCCTCTTTCGGGGAGGTGGTGGTCGTTACGTTCATATCCCTTGCTTCCATTCGCTCCGCCATGATTTCCAGAAATTCCTTTTCATCATCCACGAGCAATACCTTTTCCATTTTATTCCCCTTTCTTGATGGTTACCGGCTTTTAGCCGTTAGCGGTTGACCTATATCCTTTGGTAAAATCAGATGAATTTCCCGAGTGTTGACATCCTTATGGATTATGGCACCCAATATTTTCAAAAGCACCGCTTCCTTTTCCGTTGGAAATACAGCCTCCGGCAGGTTTGCAAGCGCCTCAATCCCCGTAAACCTGATTTTTACCGATCCCGGGTCTGTTTCAAACGTGAGCCCCACGGTTTTCTTATCTCCGGACGCGTCCATGGCGAAATCCAGCACTTGCCAGATGAGGTTCTGCAAATGGAAAGGCGATGTGATCACAGTGGGGAAATCCGAGGGTGATTGGATTTCCAGGGTGACGCTTCGCATATCCGCCAGTCTTTGGGCCAGCCCCACTGCCAGTTTCAGGGTTTCGTCGAGATCGATGCTTTTCTCAAATTCATCCACGCTGTGGGCCAGGCTATTCAGGTTCGTTGTGATGCCATTTGCCCGCCGGATTTGGTTCATAACTCTATCGGATACGACCTTGAGACGTTCAGGGTCAATGGGCATCCCTTTTTCCGCCATGAGACTATAATCTTCCAGGAGGCCCGCGCTCTCGTTGATGATTGCGAAGACATTTTTGATTTCATGGGAAATGGAGGCCGTCATCTTCCCGAAAAACTGAAGTCCTGTTTCAGCATCTAATTGACGATTCATAATTGACCCCTTTATTGGGTTATGAGCCTGGTCATTTTATCGATCAGTTCCTCGATATTCACGGGTTTTAATAAATAGTAGTCTGAGCCTGTTTCCGCAGATCCGGCGGTAAAATCGTCATGTGAACCGTGCCCGGTCATGAATATGAATTTCAGCCCCGGACATTGTGCTTTCATCTTTTTGTGCAGATCAATGCCGCTGATTCCCGGGATCTTTACATCCAGGACGGCCAGGTCAAAATTTTCCTGATCAATACGTTTCAGTGCCCCATCACCGGTCGTTTCCCAGCGCGCTTCGATTCCCCTGATGCCCAACCGCTCCGCCAATGTTTCCACCAGCTCTTGCTCGTCATCCACTAAGAGTACGCGCACAATTTATTCTCCTTTTTTTTCGGCAACAAGGGGTAGCGTAACTGTAAAGGTTGTTCCCTTGTTCAGTTCGCTGTTAACTTCAATGGTTCCCCCAATCTGTTCGGAGAGACCGTATGTAATGGAAAG
>JAFCZI010000073.1 GCA_019314425.1 Deltaproteobacteria bacterium
GAAAAAGAGAGAAATGAGGGGCTCAAATTTCGGGGACTTTTTACGGTGCCATCAAACTTGACCCTTTTGTGGTTAACTGTTATTTCAGAGATTGTCATGGAGCGGGGGCATAGCTATTTTCTAAAATTGGAGTTTTTTAACCGATGAATTCAAGATATGTGCAAAAGATCGCCAGTGAAATGGATCTTCGTCCGAAACAGGTGGAGGCCGTACTGGGCCTTCTGTCGGAAGGGGCGACCATCCCCTTTATTGCCCGGTACCGGAAGGAAGCAACAAATTCCCTGGATGAGGTCGCTGTTTCCGATATTCGAGACCGATCCATACAGTTGGAAGAATTGGATCGAAGGCGTGACGCCATTCTCAAGTCTTTGCGTGACCAGGAAAAATTGACGGATGATCTAGCCGCCAAAATCCAGGGGGCGGAAACCCTTGCGGTCCTCGAAGATATCTATCTTCCGTTTAAACCCAAACGTCGAACCCGGGCGAGTATCGCCAGGGAACGGGGTCTTGAGTCCTTGGCCCAGAGCCTGTTTCAGCAGGAAGATTTTGATCCTTCCGTTGTTGCCGCCCCCTTTGTAGACCCGGAAAAAGAGATTGATGCCATTGAAGATGCGCTGTCGGGCGCAAGGGATATTATCGCGGAATGGATTACTGAGAATCAGGAAGCACGGGCGTTTATGCGGTCTCTTTTTTTAGAAAAAGGTATTCTTGTTTCAACGGTCGATTCCGGAAAAGAGGAAGAAGGGGCCAAATACAAAGATTATTTTGAGTGGGAGGAACCCCTTAAAAAAGCGCCTTCACACCGGATACTGGCCATGCGAAGGGGTGAAAACGAGGGCATCCTAACCCTTCGCCTTGCTCCGGAAGAAGCCCGGGCCCGGGCCCTGCTGGAGTCTCTGTTTATCACCGGTCATTTTGAAACGTCCGAACAGGTGAGGCTGGCGATTCACGACAGTTATAAAAGACTCCTGAGCCACTCCATGGAAACCGAGGTTCGGATGACCTCAAAAAAACGGGCAGATGAAGAGGCCATTCGGATATTTGCCGGAAATCTTCGCCAACTGCTGCTATCACCGCCCCTGGGACAAAAAAAGATCTTGGCCATCGACCCCGGGTTCCGCACCGGATGTAAGGTGGTCTGTCTGGATTCCCAGGGAAAACTTCTGCACTCGGATACCGTTTTTCCCCATTTCTCAAATTCAAAAACTGTTCATGCGGAAAAAACCATCAAGGACCTTTGTAATCGTTTTCATGTGGATGCCATTGCCATTGGAAACGGCACTGCCGGAAGGGAAACCGAAACCTTTATAAAAGGGCTGTCTCTTGAAAAAAAGGTCCAAACCATTATGGTCAATGAAAGCGGTGCATCCGTTTACTCCGCATCGGAAGCGGGTCGTGAAGAATTTCCGGACCATGATATAACTGTGAGAGGCGCTGTTTCAATTGGACGTAGGCTCATGGACCCCCTTGCTGAATTGGTCAAAATAGACCCGAAATCCATAGGGGTAGGACAGTACCAGCACGACGTGGATCAGAAAGCACTGCGAAAAAGCCTTGACGATGTGGTTACAAGCTGCGTCAACAGGGTTGGCGTGGAGGTGAACACCGCTAGTCGACAACTGCTGACGTATGTGTCGGGATTGGGCCCCCAACTGGCGCAAAACATTGTTCAGCACCGTGAGGAGAACGGGCCATTTGCCTCTCGGAAGGCACTCATGAAAGTGCCCCGTCTCGGCGCCAAAGCCTTTGAACAGGCCGCCGGATTTTTACGCATCAGGAGCGATTTACACCCGCTGGATGGCAGCGCTGTCCACCCCGAAAGTTACCCCATAGTGGCAGCCATGGCCAAGGATCTCCAATGTTCCATCAAGGAGCTCATGGAAAACGGGAGCATTCGCAACGGAATTCAAAAAGAAAAATATGTCACCGAAACCGTAGGTCTGCCCACTTTAAACGATATCCTGGAGGAGTTGGCTAAACCCGGGCGCGATCCCCGGGAGCAGTTTGAAAATATCGCGTTTAAGGACGGGGTTGAAAAAATTGAGGACCTTGAACCGGGGATGAACCTGCCCGGGGTCGTCACCAATATCACGGCCTTTGGTGCTTTTGTGGATATTGGTGTTCACCAGGATGGTCTTGTCCATGTGAGCCAGATGGCCGATCGCTTCATCAAAGATCCCAACGAGGTGGTCAAAGTATATCAGAAAGTCAACGTACGGGTGTTGAACGTGGATATCAAAAGAAAGAGAATTTCCCTTTCATTAAAAGCCCAGGTTGACAGCTTTGATAAACCCGAGCCGAGGAAAAAAGGTCAACCGAAGCAAAAAGGTCAATCGAAGCAACGGGGGAAAAGCCTTTTCAATAACCCGTTCTCCGATGCGTTCGACAAAATCTCCTGAAAACCATTTTTTAACGGACTTTTTGAGTAAACTTACCATTACTATTTAAAAGGGGATTTCATGTCCATTATTACTGATTATCTCGTCATCGGCAGCGGCATAGCCGGACTTCGTTTTGCCCTGGATGCCGCGAAGACCGGCACCGTCTCCATTGTGACCAAAAAGGAAAAATCCGAGGGTTCCACCAACTATGCTCAGGGAGGCATTGCCTCGGTGCTTGACCCCGATGATAGCTTCGACCTTCATATCAAGGATACCCTTACTTCGGGCGTCGGTATCTGCCATGAAGATATTGTCAGAATTGTCGTGCAGGAGGGCCCCGAGAGGATTCACGAACTGGTCTCCATGGGCGTCGGGTTTTCTCAGCAGGCGGGTCCAAAAAAAATGTTCGATCTCGGCCGCGAAGGGGGGCACTCCAAACGCCGAATCGTTCATACCAAGGATTTGACCGGCCGAGAGGTCGAAAAACGGTTGCTTGAGCGGGTGGCAGAAGATCAGAATATCCGGATGTATGAAAACCACATGGCCATCGATCTCATTACCAAGTCCACCCTGGTTCGGCGCGGTATCGTCACCCAGCAGACGGATCAAAGCTGCTGGGGCGCCTACGTCCTGGACGTAGCGACGGGCGATATCCTGACATTCCTCGCGAGAATTACGATCCTTTGTTCCGGTGGCGCCGGCAAGGTGTACCGCTATACCAGCAATCCCGACATTGCCACCGGGGACGGCGTTGCTATCGGGTTCCGTGCCGGCGCGAAAGTGGCGAATATGGAATTTGTCCAGTTTCACCCCACGTCCCTGTACCACTCGCTGGCCAAGAATTTCCTGATCTCCGAAGCTGTGAGGGGAGAAGGCGGAATCCTATTGGACAAAAAAGGGAATCGTTTCATGGAAGCCTACCATCCCCTCAAAGATCTGGCTTTCAGGGATGTTGTGGCCAGATCCATTGACATGGAACTGAAAAAAAGCGGTGATCACTGCGTTTATCTGGATATCAGCCATAGGGGAAAAGAGTTTATCGTCAACCGTTTTCCCCACATTTATGAAACCTGCCTGTCCTATCACATCGACATCACCCAAGAACCGATTCCCGTGATCCCTGCGGCCCATTATATGTGCGGCGGCCTTTTGACCGACGAACATGGCCGTACCAATCTGGAAAACCTCTTTGCCATTGGCGAAGTGGCCTGCACCGGATTGCACGGCGCCAATCGGCTCGCCAGCAATTCACTCTTAGAAG
This sequence comes from Deltaproteobacteria bacterium, assembly GCA_019314425.1. GTDB lineage: Bacteria > Desulfobacterota > DSM-4660 > Desulfatiglandales > Desulfatiglandaceae > NaphS2. Next base: position 3,643 of record JAFCZI010000073.1, read on the forward strand.
CCCTTGTATTTGCCAGGCGAGCGGCCTTGAAATCGGCGCGGGAGTTGACCGACAAGAAGCAGGAAATTTTTCCCCAGGCGCCGGAATGGGATCCCGGCAGCGCAACGGACAGCGAAGAGCTGGTGGTGGTGTCGCATAACTGGGATGAGATTCGGCGGTTCATGTGGAATTACGTGGGTATTGTAAGGACAAACAAGCGTTTGGCCCGGGCAAAAAGACGTGTGGAAAATATCCAAGAGGAAATTAAAGAATATTATTGGAATTTTCTGGTTAGTCTGGATCTACTTGAACTCAGGAATCTTGCTCTTGTGGCAGAACTTATTATTACCTGCGCCTCCCTCAGAAAAGAGAGTCGCGGTCTGCATTTCAACCTCGATTATCCTTCTCCGGATAACAAATTCTGGCGACAGGACACGGTTATCCGGAAATAAAACAAGAAGGGGCGAAAAGGCTTCGCAAGGGTTCCCGATGGCGCCCTTGCGACCGGGGTTAGTCGTGAAAATCTCTTTCCCTGATAAATCCGAACACCTGAAGTGCCGTTTTAATGGCCACAAAGGTAATCCCCCCGCCGATGATCCCCAAAGCGACATACAGCAATCCGAAAAAAATTACATATTCAATATTCCACTGCCATTCAAAAGAAAATGGTGTCATGGCAATCTCCTCAGTTAGGGGTTACGATTCAACCGGCAACGGGTTCAGTTCAGTCTCTTTCGGGAACATGGGCAAATACCGATAGGCCAGAGAAAAAACCAGGAATCCATAGCCGATCACCGCCAGACCGATACCCCACTCCTGCCACGTGGGGAGATAGCCCCAGAACCGGTCAAAGGGCATCACCGGAACCGCCAGGGTCACAATAATAAAAAGGAATCGGTTCAGCACAATTCCGGTGCAGTTCAACAGACTGGCAAAAATGAGCCACCCCTGATTTTTCCTGCCGGCCGGTGTCAGCAGAATAATAGCCGGAAGGAATCCGCAAAATATCATCTCTGCTATGATCAGCCAAACACCATAGGGGCTTTCGTTGAAAAAATCCATAAATGTCAAACCGGATCTGGGAACAATCCCGTATATCCAGCCCAGGTAATCGAAGGTCTTCAGAACCACATACAGCGCGAGAAGCCAGCCCGACATCTTAGCCAGAAACTGAATGGCATCATCGGGGACCAGCTTTTTTCGCGAAATAAACTCAGTCAACTTCGTACAGAGAATGGTAAAGCAGGGACCGCAAGCAATGGCGGAAAGCACAAAAAGGAAAAAGGTCCAGGGCCAGATGTAAAAGCCTTCCCGGGCCGCAAAGGGCCTGGCATACATGACCCCGAACATCCCCCCCAGAGATCCCTGGTGGAAAAATGACAGAAACGTGCCGGTTGCCGCAAAAACCGCCATGACTTCGTGGAGGTTATGGCCCAGCATCCTCAATTCCTTAACTTTTTTAATTTGTCTGTTTTCAAGAATAAGCGGCACAAATTCAATGGTCAGAACGGTCAGATAACAAGTGATGCAGAAGGACACCTCCACCAGCATGGAATGGATATTGGCGTGCCAGAAAATAAACCAGCCCCTGATGGGCTGACCGATGTCGATACCCAGCATGGCCATGGCGCCTGAATAGCAGATAAAGCCAATGACAACAGCCGTATTAATGATGCTTTTCAGCTCTTTACGCCCGACAACGTAGGTCAGAAATCCGGTAAAAAAAGCACCAGCGCCCAAACCAATTATCGCCAGATCAAAAACAATCCACAGGGCAAAAGCGAACACATTGCTCATATTGGTCTGGTTCAAACCCTTCAAGAGACACAGCACAGCCGAAAGGCCGCCCCATGCCAGAAGCGCCAGCCAGGGCAGGGTCCATAGGAAAAAGACCCCCGGAGTACATCTTTTAACGCCTTGCGGTAACAATGGGGAATCCATTACTCATCCTCCTGACATTTTTACGGGATGTCATTTTTCTTGATCCCTGTTGCTAAAACTGGTCGCGACCCGGCTTGGTGGACCATTCCTCTTCAGCCCAGGTCCTGTTAATGACGGGCTCATATTCGCCGGGCAGGAAATTATCAGCCAGCTTGCGCACCCAATCCCTGCTGGAAAGGTAGTATACCTTGGGTTCCGTCCCCAGACGTTCAAGAATCCTGAAAGCATAGGGGTGTTTGATCAATTGTGATACCTGGTGTTTCGAATTGTTTAAATCCCCAAAGGTAATGGCGCTGGCCGGACAGGCTTCCGTGCAGGCCGTGACATATTCTCCCTCCTCCAGCTTGCGACGGTTTTCTGCGTAGGCCTGACTTTTGGCCCGCATCAGCCGATGATGGCAAAAGGTACACTTTTCCACAACGCCCCTCATCCTGGGAGAAACATCCGGAGACAAATAGCGATCCATTCCTTTGTCCTGGGGGAATACATCCCACCAGTTGAAATACCGGGCGCCATAAGGACACGCCGCCTGGCAATACCGGCAGCCGATGCATCGGGTATAGATCTGACTGACAATACCGGTATTGAAGTCCAATTTCGTTGCTGTGGCCACACACACGGAAACGCAAGGGGGATGATGATCGCAGTGCATGCAGGGCCGGGGAAAATAACTCACCTCCGTATGGGGGAATTTTTTTCCATTGGTGATTTTATAGAGATTCATCCAGGTAATGGTACGCTCTTTATCGGTCTGGTCGGCCCTTACCGCAACATTGTTTTCCGCCGCACAAGCAACCATACACGTGCCACACCCGGTACATTTGTCAAGATCGATGACCATGCCATACTTTTGCGCAGGTTTATGACCGGCGTCAGGTTTCCCGTGGTCATTTTCTTTTTTCATGAGCTACCTCACCTAAGCCTTTATTAACTTAACTGGCGTATTCCACCAGAGCGGGTATCCGCTGACCGGATCGTTCAAGGTCTTGACGATATTGTTCGGGTTAACGCCTTTACCCTTCTGGTATTCATCGTAGGCCGTGTGACCGAAGCCAAGCGGCATGTAGACCCTTCCCGGCATTGCGCCCTCAAACAAGTCTACCCGTACCTGCAGCTGCCCTGAAGGTGACTTGACAACCGCCCGATCTCCCTGGTGAAGCTTGTATTTGGCAGCTGTTGCGGGATTCATGACAGCGAAAGATTCATTTTTCAAAAGCTGAGTCGCGAAAATGGTCTTGTAGAGGAAGGGTGGCGTGGGAATCCATCCGCTGGTGAGATTGATCATCTCGTAGGGAACCATGAACAGGGGATATTTGGAGCGATCCACCCCCAGTTTCGGGGCCTCATAATGTCCCATGAGGGCTTCAACGCCGGCAACACGAACACCCATTTGATCAAGGGCCGCCTTTTCAGATGTCCGCTGTGAATTTTTCGAAATAACCCGCTGCAGTTTCTGACTGACAAACTCAAATTTCCCGCTGGGGGTCTCAAAAAGGCCCTTCCAGGATGTGGGAAGTTTCACCGGTTGATACCACATGCCGCCGGATTTCATCTTTTCCCACATCTCATCAAAAGAGCCATAGGTGGGTTTCTGGGGATCATTAAAATACTTAAATTTCCAAGCCGGATTTGAAGAATCATAGCGGACCAGCCCACCGCCCGCATCAAAGAGGCCCTTTGCACGGACCTGAAGTGCTTCTTCAAAGTTTTCCCAGGGAAACGCGCTGCCGGTTGCATCGCCCACAGCCTTGGACAGGGAAATGATCACATCCCCCACATTCCGGGTATTGCTTACGGGTTCCACCACCGGTCTGGAAAGCCCATAAAAGGGATATTGCAGTCCCACCGGCCAGACGGTGTCTTCCATCTTTTCAAGATAGTTATGGTCTGGCAAAATCAGATCCGCCATGTTGGCCGTCTCGTCGCGGTATGGTGAAAAACTCACAATAAATGGGATCTTCTCCAGGGCATTCTTGAACCCGCCCCCATCGGGAACGGTAAAAAATGGATTGGCTGAAAACACGAGAAGTGTGTCGATTGGAGATTGGGCACTGTCGTTAATGGCATCGGCAAAATGGTTGATAAGGCTCTGAGCGAAGGGATATGCAGGTGTGCCCGCCCCATCGATGCGCGGCTTCTTCAGACCCTTTTCCGCCACTTTGTCAGGCTCAAAAGCGGGAAGGGGCGACAGGGGAAGCGGGTCCGGGAGCAAAACGCCCCCCGGTCGGTTTATCCTCCCGGCGACAGCATTGAGACTCTGAACCGCCATAAATTCATAAAGGCTGCCGTTCAGGTCGTTTTTTCCTTTTCCGTAGACGGCAACAGGCGCCTTTGCTTTACTGAAACCATCCGCCAGGGCGATAATGGTTTCTGCATCAACCCCGGTGATTCTTTCCACCTGGGCAGGGGAATATTTTTTTAATACGGTGGTTTTAAAGCCGGGCTGTTTCTGACCTCCTGAAGACGTCAGATCATTAAATCCATAGGCATGCTCGTTTACAAACCGCTCATCTATGCGTCCCTTCCCGATGAGAACATGCACAATTCCCAAAGCCAGTGCCCCATCGGTTCCCGGCCTGGGCGTCACCCAGAGGTCCGCTTTGGATGCGGTATTGGATGCCCGGGATTCAATCTGGACAACCTTTGTTTTACGTTTGGCCGGATTGGCGTCATGCCACAGCCCCCAGGCATTCATCACCCGACCGGGGGCGCCCCAGCCTTCCAGCAGCCCGGCACCAAAGCTCAATACATAATCGGAGTTCTCCAGATCGTAGGCCATGGGGCTTGATTTTCCCAGCATCAGAAGGTTACCCATATCATAGGTATCTGTAATTGATGCAGGTTTTATATAATTGGGACTTCCAACCGCTTGCATGAATCTTTCGATCAACAGCGATGTGGTCGTACCCGCAACATTTCCGTCAATGGCGGCGATCGCCTCAGGCTTTCCGGCTTTTCGAAGGTTTGCGATGCGACCCGCTAAAATATCATAGACCTCACCCCAGGTGATGTTGACAAACTCGCCTGCACCCCTGGCCCCAACCCGTTTCATGGGCCCGGGAAACCGCATATCGTTGTCGTAGAGTAGCTGAAGCCCTCCCATGCCGACCGGACAGATTCCCCCGGGATTGATGGGGTAATCGGTACGGCCCTCAATCTTCACCGCCCTCTGGCCGATCTTTCTGACAGAAATACCGCACCCGCCCGGGCAAAGGTTGCAAACGGTGTTTTCTTCCGTAGCTGCACCGGTGGAAGGGACAGGCACCCATGGCCAGTTCTGGGTCCATATGGCGACATCATCCGTAACCTTCCAGGGTAGCGGCGTGACCTGAATTCCCACGACCCCGCCGACGACAGATGCGATGAAATTTCTTCTGGTTATTTTCATGGTCATCTTCCCCTTATTTGTGACACACGAAACAGGCGTTATTCTGTTCCTGTCCCTTTTCTGT
>JAFCZI010000074.1 GCA_019314425.1 Deltaproteobacteria bacterium
ACCAGCAGTATCCCCTGGTCTTCATCCGGCAGATAGGCGGTGGGCATGCGCTGGAACAGATACCCCATTGCCGCTACGATCAGCAGAAACAGGAACAGATAGCGCAGTTTTTGGGCCAGAACGTGGCCCACCAGTTTGACATACAGGTCTCTGGCGCGAAAAAAGAAGCGGTCAAACCACCTGAAAAAAGGGCGCAGGAAAAAAACCGCGCCGTCCGCCGGTTCATGCCCCGTCGCTATCGGTTTAAGGAGCGAGGCGCAGAGCACCGGGGTCAGGATCAGGGCCACGAGAACCGAAAGCAGCATGGAAGCGATGATGGTCACGGAAAACTGGCGGTAGATGACCCCGGTGGAACCGGGAAAGAACGCCATGGGGCCGAAGACCGCTGAAAGCACGAGCCCAATGCCGACCAGGGCGCTGGTGATCTGGTTCATGGACTTGGCGGTCGCTTCCCGGGGAGAAAGGCCCTCCTCGCTCATGATTCGTTCCACGTTTTCCACCACCACGATGGCGTCGTCCACCAGCAGGCCGATGGCCAGCACCATGGCGAACATGGTCAGCATATTGATGGAGAACCCGAAAAGCCCGAGGATTGCGAAGGTCCCCAGCAGCACCACCGGCACGGCGATGGTCGGAATCAGGGTGGCCCGGAAGGTTCCCATAAAAAGATACATGATCACAAAGACCAGCAGGACCGCCTCCAAAAGGGTTTTGACCACCTCTTCGATGGCTACCCGGGTAAAGAGGGTCGTGTCGTAGGGATAGATCACCTTCATGCCGGGGGGGAAATACCGGCTCATCTCTTCCAGTTTCTGCTTGACGGCCTTGGCTGTGTCCAGTGCATTGGCGCCGGCGGCCTGCCGGATGGCCATGGCGGCGGAGGGTTTGCCGTTGTGATCGGAGATGATATCGTAACGCTCGGTCCCCAGTTCCGTTCGGCCGATGTCCTTAATGTGGACCATGGAGCCGTCGGGGTTGGTGCGGATGGGGATGGCGGCGAACTCTTCCGGGGTTTGGAGCAGATGCTGGACGATGATGGCGGCATTCAGGCGCTGGCCTTCCACCGCCGGCGTCCCGCCGAACTGACCGGCGGAGACCTCCACGTTGTAGGCCCGCAGCGCCATGACAACCTCTTCCATGGTCAGGTGGTAATTGGTCAGCTTGTCCGGGTTGACCCAGACCCGCATGGCATACTGGGTCCCGAAATTTTCAACCTCGCCCACCCCCGGCACCCGGGAGAGGACCTTCTCCAAATTGGACTGGGCATAGTCCCGCAGGTCTTCGCCGTCCATGCTGCCGTCTTCCGAGATCAGCCCCACGATAATCAGATAGTTTCGGGTCGATTTACTGACCTTGACACCGGAGCGCTGAACAACGTCGGGGAGACTGGCCATGGCGAGCTGCAGTTTGTTCTGCACCTTGGACCAGGCAATATCCGGATCGGTTCCGGGAGCAAAGGTCAGTTCGATGCGGGACGCGCCGGATGAAGAACTGCTGCCGGAGAGATAGATCATATTGTCTAAACCGGTCATCTTCTGCTCGATGATTTGGGTCACGGTGTTTTCCACGGTCTCGGCTGAGGCCCCGGGATAAAAGGAGTCAATGGCGATGGAGGGCGGCGCGATGGGGGGGTACTGGGATATGGGCAGATTGTAGATGGCTAGGCCGCCGGTCGCCATCATAATGATGGCGATAACCCAGGCAAAAACCGGGCGGGCCAGAAAGAATTTTGAGAACATCACGCGCCTCCCTTATTTCGTTTTTGAGGCGGTGCATCCGGACCGGCCGCAGGCCCATGGTTGTCTGGCGGCTCTTTAAAGGGGGACGCCTTCACCGTCGTGCCGGGCCGCAACATCATCAGCCCCTCGACGATGACCCGGTCGCCGGGCGCAAGACCCGCCGAGACGAGCCACTTGTCGCCCATGGCACGGTCAAGCGTGAGCGGGCGGAAAATGGCCTTGCTTTCATCGTCCACGATCAACGCAAAGGGGCTCCCCTTTTGGTCACGGGAAACGCCCTGCTGAAGGACAAGAATGGCCTGTTCATCGAAGCCTTCTTTAATCACCGCCCTAACGAACATCCCCGGCAGAAGCATGCCTTCCGGATTGGGAAAGACAACCCTCAAGATCACGGAACCGGTCGTCGGATCCACCGTGACGTCACTGAATTGCAGTGTCCCTTCCAGGGGGTAGGCCGTGCCGTCTCCCATCAGGAGTTTTACCTTGCTCTGATTCTTTCCCTTCTGATTGAGATGGCCCTCTGCCAGGCGGCGTTTCATGCGCAGCAGTTCGGTGGTGGATTGGGGCACATCCACGTAAACGGGGTCGAGCTGTTGGATGGTGGCAAGAGGAATGGGCTGATAGGCCGTCACGATGGCGCCTTCCGTCACATTGGATCTGCCGATGCGTCCCGTGACGGGTGCGGTGACGCGACAGTATCCCAGATTGATCCGGGCCATCTCCACCGCCGCTTCCGCCTGATGGATGGTTGCTTCAGCTACAGCCACCGCCTCTCGGTCGATTTCCAGTTGCGCTTCGGCGGCCCGCAGCGCAGCCTCGGCTACATCGGCGTCGGTTACGGCCTGATCCCGCCGGCTGGTTGAAACGACTTTATCCTTGAACCCGTCCTCGAATCGCCGGCGGTTTGTCCGGGCAAGTTTCATGGTGGCCTCCACCTGCGCTACGCGGGCGATACCCGCTTTCAGCGCGGCCCGTGTCTGGTCGGAGGACTCCTTCATAACAGCGAGGTTCGCCGTTGCATGGTCGAGCGCCGCCTGAAAGGGGGCCAGGTCGATTTGATAGAGCGCCTGGCCTGCCTTGACATCAGCCCCTTCCGTAAACAGACGTTTTTGTACCAGACCGCTGACCTGGGGCCGGATCTCGGCGACACGGAAGGCGGCGGTGCGACCGGGCAGCTCAGTGGTCAGCATGACTTTTTGGGATCGGACCGTCACCGTGGTCACTTCCGGAACAGGGGGCGGCGGGGTTTTCGTCGACCGGTCGCAACTCATCATTAAAAGGCTGGTTAGCGAGGCTGCCGCCAGCAGTGCAATTGAAGCGGTTTGGTTGAAAGATCGCATGGATGTTTTCTCCGTATCTTTAGTGCCTTATCTCCTGGTTTTCTGTCATGAAAAAACAAGAAGCGCATTGGCTGAAAAACTTAAAACTGCGGCTTTGCCGCCTTTTTTTTCGGTGAATCCGCTCAACGCCCTGACACTGAAATCAATGATATGATGCGTCAAGTCAGGGACTTCTATGGGCCCCAGTATCTGCAAACGGCTCACGCCGGTCAGCATTCCCCACAGAAGGAGCGCAGTTTCTCTGGTGGGAACCCCCCGGATGCTCCCATCTTTTTTACCCCGGTCGATGCATTCCTCCCACAGGTGTGTTACGCGATCGGCCCCATCTTTTGTGAGCTTGGAAAGCGTTTCGCCTCCCCGGGGTACGGAAAAAGGGAAATCGCGAATCAGCACCGCCAATGCCTCCGAATTGTCTCTGCTGAACTGGAAATGAAAACGGATGGATGCCTTGATGGCGTCAAGCCCGGTCGCGCAATGATCCATTCGGTCTCGGGACTCGGAAAGGTAGGATTCCGTCATTTCATTCAGAAGGTTGGACAAAATGCCTTCCTTGGTCCGAAAATAATGAAAAATCAAACCCTCGGCCACTCCGGCCTCTTTTGCAATGGCGGAGGTTGGTGTGGCGGAAAAACCCCTTTTCGCAAAAAGCTGTGTCGCCGCCAACAAAATGGCTTCTTTTCGGCTCATCGAGTAGTGCCCCTTATTTGATTGAGTACTCACTCAATCTAGTGCGATGGTGAAAGCGTGTCAACAATTTTATTGCACGGGTTTATGGGACTTTAACCGTTGCACTCCGGGTCATCGATCCCGTCCAATCCCCGGCGTCCCCTTTACAACCTGAAAAAAATCCTGACACACCCATTTGAAATTCTTTATTGCCCCAAAGGTTTCCATTTTCGATAATGCTAATAACTACAGATGGTTATTGCGTGTCAGCCCGGGTTTCCTTTCTGGCATGGACTTTGCTCAATAACACATCAGGCAAGCCGACTCCGCCAAAGCAGCGAATGCTACGACGGCTGAATCGGAGGGGAGTGCATACGTTATGGAAAGGACATCATACGCAAATTTAAGACGGGGCATTCTGGTCAGTATGATCCTGGTTCCTCTGACGACCTTCATCCTTATCCTGGGAATCGGATACTATTATTTTACAACCTCCCTTGAATCCAGCACCATCGCCACCATAAAGCGGATCGTCGAGGATCATCGGCATATGATCGATTCGTTTCTCACCAACCGAAAAGCGAATCTTGAATTCGTTCTTGATTCTTATCCTTCTGAAGCGCTTGCCGACCCTGAGGAACTTCTTAAGATCCTGAATAATTTACAGAAAGAATCGAGCACATTCGTTGATCTCGGGCTGTTCGATCAGGAAGGTATCCACGTAAATTATCAGGGACCCTACAAATTGGTCGGGAAAGATTATGCCGAGGCCCCCTGGTTCAAGGAGGTCCTGAAAAAGGGCCACTATATCAGCGATATTTTCCTGGGTCATCGGCGTATCCCCCATTTTATCATAGCCCTCAAGCGGGAGGCGGCAGGCAAGACCTGGGTCCTTCGCTCTACAATTGATACCTATATGTTTAACGACCTCGTAAAAAAGATTCGCATCGGCAAGACCGGTGAAGCGTATCTCCTGAATGCGGACGGCATATTCCAGACAGAGCGCCGTTCCGGCGGAAACCTGATGGATAAAGCCCCCGAGCTTATGGAAATGCCGCCACCCCACACCGGTATCAAAACATTTATTGAAAAGGGTCCAAAGGGAGATGAATATCTGTGCGCCACAACGTGGCTAAGGGACAAGAACTGGCTGCTCGTTGTCAGACAGGAAAAGTCCGACGCGTTCAGATTCCTCCGGGCGGCTGCATGCCTCATTGTTTTTGTTACCTTTTTGGGTGGCGGTGCCATTGTCGGGATTGCATTTCTCCTTACCGGCCGCATCGTGAGACGGATGGAACGGCTGGATGCTGAAAGAGAACAGTTGGGTGGCCAGCTAATCCGGGCCAGCCGATTGGCTGAACTGGGTGAAATGGCCACAGGCTTTGCCCATGAAATCAACAACCCTCTCCAGGTGATGAAAAGCGAGCATGCGCTGATCGATTCCATTGTTTCAGAGTTGAAGGAGAAGGGCGATTTGCCGCCATCGGAATCCCTGTTGGAACTGGAAGATTCCATGGCGCAGATTGATCTCCAGATCAGCCGTTGTGGGGCCATCACACAGTCCATCCTCAAGTTCGGCAGGCAGAGCGAACCTGTGGTTGAGAACATCGTGCTTCAGGAATACATCCCTGAAATAACCGGCATGGTGGAAAAAAAGGCGTCCGTCCAGGGGATTGCGCTGACACAGGAGGTTTCAGAAGATACCCCGCCGGTTCACGGGGATCGCGGGCAACTTCAGCAGGTCCTGCTCAATCTCTATAACAACGCCATTGATGCGATTACGGCAAGGCATGGCGCTAAAGGAGGAGAACTGCTTGTAGGCGCCGGGGAGAAAGAAGATGGAAGGGTTGAAATTTTTGTCAGGGATAATGGGAGCGGGATCAGTCCTGAAGACCGGAAGAAGATCTTCAGTCCGTTTTTTACCACCAAGCCGGTGGGTAAAGGGACGGGATTGGGCCTCTCCGTGTGTTACGGCATCGTAAGCAAGATGGGTGGCATTATGGAGGTCGACAGTGAACAAGGGGTTGGCACGACGTTTTATGTGACTTTGCCGGGATCAAAACAGGCTTGACCTATTAGCTGTCCAATCGATCGGCTGACCTCTCAGTTATTAAACTGTTTGATTAGAATTCAGGAGGAACAATTAATGGAACAAATGGAACAAATGAAGCTGATGCTGGTGGATGATGAGGAAAGATTTCTTTCTACGACCCAAAAACTGCTTTCGAGAAAGGGTTATGACGTTCTGACCGCAAGCAGTGGCGCTGAGGCCTTGGATATATTGAGGACCCACAATGTCCATGTGGTGATCCTGGATGTGAAAATGCCGGGGATGGATGGCATTGAAACCCTGAAGGCGATCAAGCGGACTTATCCGTTGGTGGAGGTCATTATGTTGACCGGCCACGGCACCATTGATTCCGCAGTTGAAGGCTTGAAATCCGGTGCGACGGATTACCTGACCAAACCTACCGATGTTCAGGATCTTATCGAAAAGGCGGAGGAGGCATTTAGTAAAAGGCAGGTGATGGAGGACAAAATACGCGTGGCTCATAGCCGCGCCATCGGCAAGTCTGCGCGGGAGATATTAAGGGAGACCGGGGGAAAAGAATAATGGCGAAAAAAATAAGGGTTCTGATGGTAGACGACGAAGCGCAGTTTCGCGCTACAACGTCGAAGATACTGACCCGAAGGGGTTTTTTAACAACGGTGGCGGAGAGCGGCGAAGAGGCCATTGAGATCCTGAAGAAATCGCCGCAGGATGTGGTGATCCTGGATATCAGGATGCCGGGGATGGACGGGCACGAGGCCCTGGCTCAGATCAAGGAAATAGATCCGGACGTGCGGGTCATCATGCTGACGGGTCATGGCGGGGGCGAGTCGGCAAAGGAATCATTGGAACATGGGGCCTTTGATTATCTCAACAAACCGTGTGATATCGATCTGCTGTCATTAAAGATCCATGACGCCTGCGACGCGGCCCGGGAGGGTGTCAGGGAAGAGAAAAAAGCCGGGGATATTATGATCCCCATCGAAGACTATACCACCATTGATCCTGATGGCACGATCAAAGAGGGGATTGAAAGATTGAAGATGTCTTTTGAAAGCGCCCCCTCCACCAGCCGGATCATGGAGACCGGGCATCGCTCCATACTGGTCTTTGATCAAGCCGGAGAATTGGTCGGAATCCTGAGTATCCTCGACCTGATTGAGGCGGTTCGACCGGCCTACCTCTCAGCGCCGAAACCCCCCATGGCCGACAGCATGCAATACTCGCCCATGTTCTGGTCCGGGCTTTTTACCGCCCAGGCCAAAGGGCTTGTGGGCAAAAAAATTAAAGACGTCATGTCTGACGCGCCTCTCAGTATAGATCAGAACACCCTCCTCATGGAGATCGCTAACCTGATGTTTACTGAAAAGACCCGGCGGATGGCTGTTACCCGAGAGGGGAAAGTGGTCGGTGTGGTGAGGGAACAAGAGATATTTTTTGAGATGGCCAGAATCATATTGCAGGCCTGATTGCCGTGCGGCGTTTCCGTTACGCCATAGCAGGAATGGCCAACAATTCAATTAAATCATGAGAGGTGAGGTAGAAAAAATGGCCAAAGCAAAACCGAAAGCCACCGGATATGATAAATATGTGAACTGGAAGCTCTTTTTTATTCCAGTCGTTCTGTTCTTTGCGATCCTGATTTTGCCGACCCCGAACGGAATGAAGGATGTGGGGACCGAGATCCAGGTAGGCCCCATCGCCGTGGTGAACCTTATTACGACCGGGTTTTTTGACAAGAAAAGTTCGGATGCCGCCCAGTGGGAACTCTTAACCGCCCAGATCATGGAAAAAAACATGAGAATGGGGGCGCTTTCCAGGGACCGATTTCTAAAAAGAGATCTCAAGTGGTGTAAGAAATACAATATCCAGGCAGACTCTGGAAATCTCAAAAAAGCCATGACCTATATCCAGGAGAACGTCGGTGATAAGGCCTTCCTTGAGATGATGAATAAATCCGTTGAATTCAGGAAGGAAGGACTCAAGTACGAGGATTTAACCGGAGAGGAATTGAAAGCGGCGAACAAGGGGGCCTGGCAAATCAAGGTCGCTATCGCCATGATGGTCTTTGTGGTCTTTTGCTTTATGACGGAGTGCATCCCCCTGCCGGGCGTGGCGTTCTGTATCGGCCTGATCCTCGTATTCACCGGCGTGGTAAGCCGGAAGTATGTGGCCATGCTCTACTGGTCCGACGCCTGCTGGTTTATCATGGGAAGCCTCATGTTTGCGGCCGCCTTTGTGAAGACGGGGGTGGACAAGAGAATGTGTCTCATGATGTTCAAGAAATTGGCCGTGCCTAACATAAAATGGGTCACCCTTATTTTCTTTATTATTATCGCCCCATTAGCGGCATTCATATCCGATCACGCCCTGGCCGCCATGTTTCTCCCCATCGGGATGCTCCTTTACCAGAACAGCCTCACCGACGAGGTCCCCGAGGACAAGGAACTGGCCAAGATGCTCATGATCGCCATTGCCATGGCTTGCAACATCGGCGGTCCGGGGGCCCCCTCGGGTGGCGCCAGGAACGTGATTATGATGACCTATTTAAATGATATGTTCGGCTTTGATATCGGCTATTTCCAATGGGTCACCTATTGTTTCCCGTTCGTCCTGGTTATGATCCCGGTCACATGGGTTGTGGTGAACTGGCGGTTCAAGCCTCGGATTACCTCCCTTGCCCCTGCCATGAAACATCTGAAGAGTGAAATCGACAAGATGGGCAAATGGAACGGCAAGCAGATATGGGCGCTGATTATTTTTGTTGTGATGGTGTACGGGTGGTTTACGGAAAAGGTCTTCTACAATATGGGTATTTATCCCATCCGTCTCGGTATCGGCGTCATCGCCGTTGCGGGCGCCATCGCCTATCTCCTGGCAGGGGTGGTGAACTGGCGGGACTACCAGGAAAGGGTCGACTGGGGAGTGGTCTGGCTCTATGCCGGTGCCATTATATTCGGTCGCACATTGGACGAAACGGGGGCCGCCTACTGGCTGGCACGATCCGTAATCGACGGACTTGCCCCACTTGGGATGGATTCGGGGATCCCGCTCATGGCCACCTCAAACGGTCTTACGGCCATCCTTACCAATCTCATGGCTGACGGCCCGGCGGCTGCGGCCGTAGGTCCCATCGCCCTCAACATGGCGGGTCTTGTCCACCCGGGAACAACCTTCCTGCCATTC
>JAFCZI010000322.1 GCA_019314425.1 Deltaproteobacteria bacterium
TTCCGGGATCCTTTCATGACCGGTGAAGGGGACATGGTCAAAGCCGTCTCCTTCAGCATCATCATCGGTGTCCTGGGGTTTGCGGCGCTCAAGTGGACGGGGCTTCGTCCGGAAATCGCCTATGTGACCCCCACCTTCTGGTTCGGAAGTCTGGTGGGCGGGGTCATCTTCGGTTTCGGTATGCTGATTTCGGGCGGGTGCGGATCCGGAAGCGTGTGGCGTGCCGGCGAAGGGCACATCAAGCTCATGGTGGTGGTGGTCTTTTTTGCCGCGACCAACTCCCTGTTTAAAGCCTTGATCAATTCCTCAGCCGGCTTCAAGTCCTTAATCGGAACGCGGGCGTTCATGCCCGATGTCATGGGGTATAAATGGGCGGTGATCGCTTTGATCGTCATTTTTCTCATCTATGCTCTGGTGAGCCAATGGAATGAGGAAACCGATAAATTCACCGTTGAAATGTAACGGACAAAAGGGGCGGGTTGGTCCCGTAATTGGGTTCGACTGAAGAAGATGATTCCTGATTTGACCGCCATTTAATCTATGTCGGATGTTGAGATTCTGAAAAATCACTGCACTGCAGTAGATGGGACTTTTTACGACGCCATCAATCTTCAATTCGCCGCAGCGCTTGCTTCCTTCAGCGCTGTGGCCACAGTCGGCACCACCTGCTTTTTGCGACTCATGACCCCCGGCAACGCCAGGAGGCCCGAATCATCGGGTAATATTTTGAAAGCATGGCTTGCCAGTTCCAGGCTTCTTTCATCATTGGCAAGCAAAAGACTTCGTTCTTCCAGGATGTCGGTCATTACCAGAAAAGCCATGAATAGGTCTGACTCCTTTGCCGAGGCATGGAGCTCATCCCGCAACGCCTTAACGGGCGGCATGAATTTTTCAACCTCCGTCAGCTCCGTCTGCCCAATACCGATCTCCTCTCCCCCGAACCGATAAATTTTCCAGTCATGATGCACCCACCAGCGCGGCGGTGGAGATGGGCTGGGCAACCGGTCCCGAAACAGGGCGCGGGCAAGCACCCCCATATCCTCCCCGGCTTTTTCAGCCAACCATCGAGCGGCTTTTCGGTCCCGCTCTGTCGTTGTGGGGGACCGAAATTCTACGGTATCGGACAGAATGGCCCCCAGCATGGCCCCGGCCATGGGTTTTGTGAGCGGCGCGCGATGCTGCCGGTACTGTTCAGTGATCAAGGTACAGGTGCAGCCGAGGGGCTCCACCTGTATTCGAAGCGGCGCCAGGGTGCGCAGGCCGCCCAGATTGTGATGATCGATGATGGCCAGGATGTCACTTTCCGGAACCCCTGCCGCAGCTTGGTCCGGATGGTTGTGATCCGTCAGGATCACGCGCCTGCGACGCTGACCTGCCAAATGACGGCGCAGCAGGAGACCCTGGTATACTTCATTGCTGTCGATCACCGGCAAGGCGGCCAAACGATGTTGTCGAAGTTGTTCAAAACCATCCGCCAACCGATCGCCCCCGCCAATCCGGGGGGATTTCTCATCCATGGCGCAGGTCAGTGGCAGGCTCTGCTGGATCAGCTGAGCCGCAGCAAAGGTCGTTTTTTGCGTCCGGAGAATCACTGCACCGCTGGATTGGGCCTTTGCCCGGGCTTCACGGCATACGGCTGCGCCGTCCGTGGCCACAAGACATCCTGCCCCAGCCATTATGGCGGCACGCTGCACATCCGCTTGATCGCCCACGATCACCAGATCACCCAGACCAACGCGTTTCGGGACATGCGCCTCGGAAAAGGTGGCAATACACACGCGACCGCAGACCACCAGGGCATCCTGCCCGACAACCCGTTCCGCCTCCAGGGTGCGGCGCAGAAGCGCCAGGGGCAGATCCACCCGTTGGGGCAGTTGCAATTCGGCCAGATAGCGATCCGCCAGTTTTCCCCGGGCCAGCATGGCGGTGAAGCGACCCTTCGGATCCACCACCGGCAGCGCATCAAGATCATGATCCTGCATGATAAGTCCCGCTTCCCGCAGGGTTTGATCCGGACGAAGTCTCGGCGCATCGGTCATCATGACGTCCCGCACCCGCAGGTAAACATCTTTGATGGCCCGCGGCGCCGGCAGGCCCAGGTGGGCCAGTAGCCAGGCGGATTCCCGGTTCAGTTCATCCAGGTGACAGGCAACCGCATTTTCACCGGTTTGCCAGGCATAGAACGCTGCGTAGGCAAGAGCCGAACAGACCGCGTCCGTATCCAGATCGTGGTGTCCAACCACCAAAACTTCGTCAATAATGGATGGCATTATAGCACCTTATTTCCTAGTTTTCTGTCACAAAAAACAAGAAAGTTTTTTCCAAAAAGTTCTATCGTGAGTTTTGCGAAGAATCCAGAAGTCAGGAGCCAGAAGAAAAGGAAGGTAACTTTTTTATATTCTGAATTCTGGCTCCCGGCGCTTGAATTACTTTAACCCTCATGGGATTTCCAAATCTATCCCTCAATATGTATATGCTCGAGCATATACATATTGAGGGAGTGGGGTCAAGCCCATGTTTCAGAAAGGTCATGCTGCCGGGGGAGGGAATGCCCGTTGGTCAGCCCCAATTGAATGTGAATACCCTCTTTTAAAATTGGATATTTTTTACCCATGCGGGTATCTTGAGTGGGTACATAATCCCCGATATTATCGATTTGGATAAAAAGTTATCATTTCTTTTAGCCACAATAAGCTTGTAAATTGAATATATTAAGCCATAGCGCATCTATTTGGCGCGAATATCGCTCCATCTTTGGGAAAATAGTTTTTTGGTAAAGAATTTCAGATACAAAACATCGAGGATTAATGCTTGAATCATGGTGTCGGAGGTAGTTGCTATATGTTCGGTTTCTCGCACAGGGTCTTCATTTAG